>CAYLZU010000011.1:14971-23807 GCA_964388005.1 uncultured Burkholderiaceae bacterium | reverse complement strand
AGCAGCGAGTGCACCAGCACGCCGTCGCAGACCTCGATCGCCACCTTGGCCAGGTACTCGTGCGAGCGGTGCATCGGGTTGCGGGTCTGGAACGCCGCGATACGCGTCCACCCGAGCGAGTTGAAGAGGCTCCGCGTCTGCTGCGGCGTCATGAACAGGGCGCCGTACTTCTCGAAGCCGCCGGTGGACAGCACCGCTACCCTCCCGGCGATGTTCACGTCGCCCTGTTCCAGCACCATCTTCACGCCCGGATGCTCCGGGTCGGCGGTGCGGAACACCATCATGCATTCGTGCTTCTTGTTGATCGCGTACTTCTCGCTGACCCGCATCGTGGCCAGGATCTCGTCCGAATCGGGGTCGACGAGCGCGATCTCGTCGCCGGTGTGGAACGTCGCCGCCTGCTCGCTGCTGGTCGACAGCGTGATCGGGATCGGCCAGAAGAGGCCCGAGGCGAGCTTCATGCCGTCGCAGACGCGCTGCCAGTCGCCGTGCGTCATGAAGCCGTCGAGCGGCGTGAAGCCGCCGATGCCGAGCATGACGAGGTCGCCCTTCTCGCGCGAACTGACGCGCAGTCTCGGCAGGGTCCTGGCCCGCGCCAGGGCTTCGGCGCGAGCCTCGCCTTCCAGCAGCAGGGGCTTCAGTGGCCCGCCGCCGTGTGGGTCGACCAAATGCTGCATGCGCTCCCTCGTTCGCCTCTCGTGCGCGGCAGCCTTGCCGCCGCGCCGGCGCCTCGATCGTGTTCTGGAATCGCCATCCGTGCCGTTTGCGCGGCGCGACGGTGCGATCTGCAAACGAGTCTAAGCGCGGCAAACGCTGTCGTGATGCCGCAAGAGGCGCAAATCACGATCCGCGACACCGAATCGTTGCTCAGGGTGGCGTGCAGCCTACCCGGTTGGGTAAGCACCTCCCGCCCCGAGGGGCGGGCGCGACCGTGTCCTCGTGCGTGGCCGCGGATGCAATGCGGGTCGTCATGGCACTATTCCCTTCGCTCCGCCGGCCGGCCGTTCGACCCGGCTGCCGGCAGGACAACTGGGCGGGGGCTCTCTTGATTCATCGTGACCGCGATGCGACCGGCTTGCTTGCGCCAGGCGTGTGGCAGCGCGCTGTCGCTGCTGCGCATGGAGCGCGGCGCGACACGCCTGCCGCGGGGGCGAGCGCGGCCTCGCGGCAGCGGCGATGAAGCGATTCGGTGACCGAATTTGTGCGAGGCGCGGCCTGATGTGCGCCGACACGGGAGCATCGACTGCGCCGGCATCGATCCCGGCGGCCACGCCGCGGCGGCATCGGTGAACACGTCGTCCCGCCTGCGGTGGCTGTTGCCGCTGCTGGCCTGGTGGCCGCAGGTCAACGGCGCCACGCTCCGCCACGACCTGATGGCGGCGCTGACCGGCGCCGTGATCGTGCTGCCGCAGGCGGTGGCCTTCGCCAGCATTGCCGGATTGCCGCCGGAGTACGGCCTGTACGCGGCCATGGTGCCGGCGGTGGTGGCGGCGCTGTGGGGGTCGAGCTGGCACCTGGTGTCGGGGCCGACGACGGCGATCTCGATCGTGGTGTTCGCGGCCGTCAGCCCGCGGGCGGCGCCCGGCAGCGCCGAGTACATCGGCCTGGTGCTGACGCTGACGCTGCTGGTCGGCCTGATGCAGCTGGCCATGGGTCTGGTGCGGCTCGGCGCACTGGTCAACTTCATCTCGCACACGGTCATCGTCGGCTTCACCGCCGGCGCCGCGTGCCTGATCGCCGCCAGCCAGCTCGGCAACTTCCTTGGCCTGTCGCTGCCGCGGGGCCTGGCCTTCCACGACATCCTGCTGTTCACCGCGCGGCATGTCGCCGAGGTTCAGCCGTGGGTGGCGCTGGTCGGCGTCGCGACCCTGGCCGGTGGCATCCTGGCGCGCCGCCTGCTGCCGCGCTGGCCCTACATGATCATCGCCATGCTGGCGGGAAGCCTGCTCTCGGTGGCGTTGAACCATCTGCTGGGCGAATCGGCCACCGGCATCCGCACCGTCGGCAGGATCGATGCCGGGCTACCGCCGCTGTCGTTGCCCGATCTGTCCTTGACCGCGATCGCCGACATGATGTTTCCGGCGTTCATCGTCTCCGTGCTGGCGCTGACCGAGGCGGTCGCGATCGCGCGCGCCATTGCGGCGCAGTCCGGCCAGCGCATCGACAGCAACCAGGAGTTCATCGGCCAGGGCCTGTCCAACATCGCCGGCAGCTTCTTCTCCGCCTACACCTCGAGCGGCTCGTTCAACCGCAGCGGCGCCAACTTCGCCGCCGGCGCGCGCACGCCGCTGGCGGCGGCGTTCTCGGCCGTGTTCCTGCTGCTGATCGCGCTGGTGGCCGCGCCGTGGGCGGCCTACCTGCCGGTGGCGGCGGTGGCGGCGGTGCTGTTCATCGTCGCCTGGGGGCTGGTGAGTTTCGGCGAGATCGACGAGATCGTTCGCCGCCACCCGCGCGAGCGCGTCGTGCTGCTGCTGACCTTCGTCGGCACCCTGATCGACCTCGAGAAGGGCCTGTTCCTCGGCATCGTCGTGTCGCTGCTGTTCTACCTGTACCGCACCTCGCAGCCGGCGATCGAGGAACGGGTGCCGCCGCGCGCCGAGCTCGGCAATCCGCGGCGCAAGTTCGTCGCCGCCGACGGCGACAATCCCGGCTGCCCGCAGCTGGCGATCCTGCGCGTGCGCGGCTCGCTGTACTTCGGCGCCGTCGAGCATGTGGGGCAACAACTGCACGCGGTCGACGAGACCGAGCCGCGCCGGAAGTGGCTGCTGCTGCTGATGCAGGGCGTGAACTTCCTCGACCACGCCGGCGCCCATCTGCTGCAGCACGAAGCGAGGCGCCGGCGCGCGCTCGGCGGCGGCCTGATGCTGGTGACGGTGCAGCCGGGCGTGCAGCAGATGCTCGAACGCTCCGGTTACGTGGCCGAGGTCGGACCCGGACGCATCGTCTTCAGCAAAGGCGACGCCCTGCGCACCGTCTATCCGCTGCTCGACAGCGGAATCTGCCGCACCTGCACGCTGCGCATCTTCGAGGAGTGCCAGCGTGCGCTGCCGAACGGCGAGGCGCGCGCCGACGCGCCGGCGTGAGGCCGCCACCATGGCCCAGCACCTGAACCTCGCCCGCGCCGCGCAACTGGTCGGCGTGCCGCGTTCGACGCTGCAGCGGATGATCGGCATCGGCCAGCTGGCGTCGTTCGACGGCCTGATCTCGATCGACGAGCTGCGCCGGGTGTTCCCGCAGGCATCGATCGACGACGCCGGCGCCTTCGAGAAGGTCGCGCGCATCAAGGCCGAGGCTTTCGGGCGCCGGGTGCGCGAGCGGATGCTGCCGTCGCAGGAGGTGCTGGCGCAACGCCTGTTCCTCCAGGGGCAGGAGCTTGCCGATCTGCGGCGCTACCTCAGCGCCTATCACGCGCTGGTGGTGGAACTCGAGCAGCGCCTGCGCGAGGCGGCCGGGGTGCGCGGCGACGACGGGCTGCGGCTGCTGGCCGAACACGCGCAGCGCGGGCTGCAACGGGTGCTGGGAACCGAACCGGCGGAGGCTCTGGATGCGATGGCCAACATGCTCAACGTGATTTCCGCCCAGGTGACGGTGCGGCCCAGCGGCCGCCAGTTCCTTCTCGAAGGCAACGACTCGATCCTCCAGGCGGGGCTGAAGGCGGGGCTTCGCTTCGGCTACGGCTGCGGCAGCGGCAGCTGCGGCCTGTGCAAGGCGAGGGTCGTCGAAGGCCAGGTGCGGCCGATCCAGCATGCCGACTATGTCCTGTCGGAGGCGGAAAAGCGCCAGGGCTACGTGCTGCTGTGCGCCAGCACCGCCGTCAGCGATGTCGTGGTCGAGACGCTGGAGGCGCGCGGCCCGGCCGACATCCCGGAACAGACGGTGCTCGCCACGGTGCGCGCCGCCAGCGAGCTCGCGCCCGACGTGCGGCTGCTGCACCTGCAGACGCCGCGCAGCAACCGGCTGCGTTTTCTCGCCGGCCAGTCGGTCACCCTCGGCCTGCCGTCGGCCGCCGGCGACCTCACGCAGACGCTGCCGCTCGCCAGTTGCCCCTGCGACGAGCGCAACCTGCACTTTCACGTGCCCCGCGACGACGAGGCGCCGCTGGCGCAGGCACTGTTCGCCGGCCGCCTGCGCATCGGCGAGACGGTCAGCGTGCGCGGGCCGGTCGGCGACTTCGTGCTCGACGCCGACAGCGAACGGCCGCTGCTGTTCGCCGCGTGCGACACCGGCTTCGGGCCGGTCAAGAGCCTGATCGAGCACGCGATCGCCAGCGAGCAGGTCGAGTCGTTCGCGCTCGTCTGGCTGGCTTCGACGCCCGACGGGCATTACCTGGCGAATCAGTGCCGCGCCTGGCAGGCGGCGTTCGACCAGTTCTCCTACGTGCCGCTGGTCGATGCCGATCCCGTCGACGGGGCGACGCGGCTGGTCGAGGCGATGCGCGGCGGCAGGATCGCGGCCGCGGACGTCTTCGTCGCCGGCCCCTCGGCGTTCGTCGAGGCGGCGGTGCCGCGGCTGCTCGACGCGGGAGCCGCGCGCGAGCGCCTGCGCGCGCTCGTCCTATGACCGCTGCCGCCGCCTTTCCGTGGCGCGGCGACTGCCCGCCGGCCGCGATCACTTCGAGGACCCTTCCATCATGAGCGACGCACTGAACTTCCTCGTCAAGGCCCGGCCCGACGCGATGGGCCACTACTTCAGGTTCCTGAAGGAGGCGGGCAAGCACCTCGACCCGAAGACGCGCAACCTGATCTCGGTGATCACCAAGGTCCACGCGCAGACCGAACGCGGTTTGCGGCAGTACCTGTCGCGGGCGCTGCGCGAAGGCTGCACTCCGGCCGAGGTGCTCGACGCGCTGCTGATGGCCTTTCCGGCGCTGGGGCTGGCGAAGATCGTCTGGGCGGTCGACATCATCATCGACATGGACCTGCCCGAGTTCCAGCCCGAGCGGATGGGATTCGAGGGCGAGTGGCACGACGTGATGGGCGAGGGCGAGATCGCGGTCGGCGAGACCAGGCGCGTCGACTGCGACGGGCGGGGCCTGTTCGTGCACCGCGCCGCCGAGGAGTTCCGCGTCTACGACAGCCGCTGCCCGCACCAGACCACCAACATCCCGCACCTGGCGCTGGAAGGCACGCGGCTCACCTGCCCGAAGCACGAGTGGGCCTTCGACATCACCACCGGCGCCTGCATCGCCAAGGGGTCGACACCGCTGAAGCGCTGGAAGGCGAAGGTCGAGGGCGGACGCCTGATGGCCTACTGGTAGCGCGCCTCTGCCGCCGACAGCCATGGACTACCTGCCCATTTTTCTCAGGCTCGCCGGCCGGCCGTGCGCGGTCATCGGCGGCGGCGAGGTCGCCGCGCGCAAGGCGGGGCTGCTGCTCGATGCCGGCGCCAGTGTCACGGTCACGGCGCCAGAGCTTTGCGACTCGCTCGCCGAGCTGAAGGCGGCCGGGCGCATCGCCCATCGCCAGCGCGCGTTCGACGCCGCGGCGCTGGACGGCGCCAACGTGGTGATCGCCGCCACCGACGACCGCGGCGTCAATGCCGAGGTCTCGCGGCTGGCGCAGGAGCGCCGCATCCCGGTCAACGTCGTCGACGACCCGGAGCTGTGCTCGTTCATCCTGCCGGCGATCGTCGACCGCTCGCCGGTGGTGGTGGCGGTGTCCACCGGCGGCTCGACGCCGGTGCTGGCGCGGCTGCTGCGGGCGCGGCTGGAGACGCTGATTCCGGCCGCCTATGGCGAACTGGCGAGCCTGGCGCAGCGTTTCCGCGACCGGGTCAAGGAGGCGCTGCCGCAGCCGCGTCGGCGGCCGTTCTGGGAGCGCGTGCTGACCGGGCCGATCGCCGAGCTGGTGTTCTCCGGCCGCCTGCCGCAGGCCGAGCGGGCGCTGGCGCAGGCGATCGAGGACAGCGCGCACCGCGGCCCGGCCGAAGGCGAGGTGTATCTGGTCGGCGCCGGGCCGGGCAATCCGGAACTGCTGACCTTCGCCGCGTTGCGCCTGATGCAGCAGGCCGACATCGTGCTGTACGACAACCTGGTGTCGCCGGAAGTGATGGAGCTGTGCCGGCGCGACGCCGAGCGCATCTACGTCGGCAAGCAGCGCGCTAACCACACCATGCGGCAGGAGGAGATCAACGCCCTGCTGGTGAAGCTGGCGAAGGAGGGCCGGCGCGTGCTGCGGCTGAAGGGCGGCGACCCGTACGTTTTCGGCCGCGGCGGCGAGGAGATCGAGACGCTGGCCGCCTCCGGCGTGCGCTTCCGCGTCGTGCCGGGCATCACCGCGGCCTGCGGCGTGGCCGCCTACGCCGGCATTCCGCTGACCCATCGCGACTACGCGCAGTCGTGCGTGCTGGTGACCGGCCACCTGAAGGACGGCACGATGAACCTCGACTGGCACGGCCTGGCGCGGCCGCGGCAGACGGTGGTCGTGTACATGGGGCTGCTGGGGCTGCGGCAGCTCTGCCAGCAACTGGTCGACCACGGCATGCCGACCGACATGCCGGCAGCGGTGGTGCAGCAGGCGACGCTGCCGCAGCAGCGGGTGATCACCGGCACGCTGGCCGACCTCGCCGACCGGGTCGAGGGCTCGGGGCTGAAGCCGCCGACGCTGGTCATCGTCGGCGACGTGGTGAGGCTGCGCGAGACGCTGAACTGGTACGAGATCGATGCCGACCGCCCGGTCGGAGCGGAGGCGCCCGGCGAGGCGGTTCGGCAGGGCGGATAGCGCGTCGCCGCCGGCCTATCCGGAAGGCGCCAGCGCGGAGGCCCGCGCCCGCAGCGCCGCGGCTCCATCGCGGCGCCAGGTCGACCGCAGATCCTCGGCCACCGCGCGCCATGCCTTGTGGCCGACGCGCGCGGCGCGGTCGATCGCTGCATGGTCGACGCGGCCGGGCGGCGCGAACGCCGCCGCCAGGTCCGGGGCAAGCGCGCGGCGCAGGCCGTCGAAGTTGCCGAGCCAGAACAGCAGCGATGCATCGGCGCGGCGCTCGACCAGCCGCGGCAGCGTCACGGCGCAGTCGGCGAGCAGGTCGCGCACCGCCCGCAGCACGAGTTCGGTGCGCCGGTCCTCGGTCGCCAGCATGGCTTCCCACTCCGGCCCGAGCAGCGCGGCGACCTGAAGCTCGCCGAGTTCGTGCAGCACCAGCGTCTCCGCTTCGCCTTCGACCATCCGCTCGACCGTCGCCGGATCGTCCGGGTCGCCGTAGGCGCGCAGCGCCGCCGAAAACGCCTGCCCCGGCGGTCCGCGCCGCGACGCCTCGATGCGGGTCCACAGCCAGCGTCGCAGCGCGTCCAGGCGGACGATGACGGTGCCGCCGCGGCTCGCCGCCGGCGGCGCGGTGAAGCCGCGCGCCAGTTCGGTGCCGGCGACGATCACCCGGGCGCCCTCGCGCTGCTGGCGCGACCGGCACTCGGCGAGGAAGAACAACGGCGCGCCGAACAGGCCAACGCCGGCGCCGTAGGCCAGGCCGTCGGCGGCGATGCTGTCGTTGACCGCGGCGTCGTCGAACGGATCGACCGGATCGGCGAGCGGCAGCGGCGCAAAGCCGGCGCCTTCGTCGCGCAACTGCTCCCAGCGGCTTTCGCGCTCGGCGATCCAGCCCGACAGCCGCGCGCGCTCCGGCGCCTGGCCCGGCGCCAGCCCGGTCTCCCAGCGGAAGTACTCGCGCATGCCAAGCAGGTAGGTGCACAGCGACTTGCCGTCGGCATGGTGCGCGTCGGCCAGGTCGCAGTTGCGCTGCACCGCCGCGACCAGCGCGTCGCGGACAGCAGCCCGCGGCTCAGTCGACGTAGCGCTTGCTGGCACGGCGCCGCCCGGGCCGGCTCTTCTGAATGATCACGCCCCGCACCGCCGCCAGGTCCGGCAGCTCGACCGGGGAGTAAGCCGGATTCAGCGCCGCCAGGCGCCAGCCGCGGTCGCTGCGGTCCAGCCGGCGGAAGATCCACTCGCCGCCGTGCTGCGCGAGCACGAAGGAGCCGTCGGTGGCGAGGCCCTCGGGTTCGATGACGACGATGTCGCCGTGCTCGAACTCCGGCGCCATCGAGTCGCCGAGCACCATCAGCGCGAAGGACTCGCCGCCGCCGCAGCCGTCGGCTTCGCCGGCCGGACGGATCGGGATGCTGCGGGCTGGAAGGCGTTGCTCCGACATCGGCGGCGGGTACCGGTAGGGGTGTCTGGCGGGCGGCGCTTGAGCGGCGGCCGGATTGCCGCGCCGCCGTCGACGCCGAGGGCATTGTGCGAGCCGCTCCGAAGGGGCTGAATCACCCATGCGGGTAGCCGACGCCACGCCTTCGCAGCGGCCCCGGCGGGCGCCTCGCGCAGCAGCGACTGTTTAGACTCCGCGCAATACCCGCACGGCCGCCTCCAGGCCGGCATTCCCCGAGGGAGAACCCGCATGAATTTCGACAAGGAACTGGATGCGCGCGGCCTGGCCTGCCCGCTGCCCATCGTCAAGACGCGCAAGGCGCTGAACGAGCTGGCCAGCGGCCAGGTGCTGAAGGTCGTCGCCACCGACTCCGGATCGATGGCCGACATGAAGGCGTTTTCCGAGCAGACCGGCCACGAGCTGCTGTCGGCCGGCCAGGACGGCGGCCTGTACACGTTCTTTCTGAAGAAGCGCTGAATCGCGCGGCGACCGCCACTTTCGACAGGGAGCAGGGATGACCACCAAGAAGATGGCGCTCATCGCCACCAAGGGAACGCTCGACTGGGCCTATCCGCCGTTCATCCTCGCCTCGACCGCCGCTTCGCTCGGCTGGGAGGTGCAGGTGTTCTTCACCTTCTACGGGCTGACGCTGCTGAAGAAGGACCTGTCGGGCATCAAGATCAGCCCGGTCGCCAAC
>CAYLZU010000011.1:0-14961 GCA_964388005.1 uncultured Burkholderiaceae bacterium | reverse complement strand
GATGCCGATGCCGGTGCCGATGCCGGTGCTGGTGCAGGTGCTGCCCGGCATGGAATCGATGGCGACGATGATGATGCGCAACAAGATGAAGTCCAAGGGCGTGGCCTCGCTCGAGGACCTGCGCAACGTGTGCATCGAGGCCGACGTGAAGCTGATCGCCTGCCAGATGACGGTCGACCTGTTCGAGTTCGACAAGAACGACTTCATCCCGCAGGCCGAGTTCGGCGGCGCCGCGACGTTCCTCGGCTTCGCCGGCGACACCGACGTCTGCCTGTACATCTAGTGTTCCGACCCACAAGTTTCGAAGCAACAATGGCGAGAATCGCCGCCATGCTGTGTCGCCGTGCTCGCCTGGTTCCCAACCAGGCTCCGCGCGGCTTCGTGCCTGGCGCCGATTTCGCCATTGTTGCAACCCGCGTCGCACTTCGTGGGTCGCGTCGTTTCGAAACCTGTGGGTCAGAACACTAGGGTCGGGGTTTTCCAGAACAGCCGGCGGGATGGGCGCCTGCGCGCCGGTCGGGTCGGTCGCGCATAGCCCATCGGAAGTGGTGAAGCCGCGCACCGTGCGCGGTTAACATTCGCCGCACCCGGGACGGGATGCGGTCGGGACCACAGGAGACAACGATGGGTAACAGGCGCGAATTCATGCAGTTTTCCGGCGTGCTCGGCGCGCTGGTCGCCACCGGCCTGCTCAGCGCCGAACAGGCGCTGGCGCAGCAGGGGGCCTGGAACAAGTCGGCCTTCGAGGCCAAGAACTTCAACGACGCCGCCAAGGCGCTCGGCGCGGCGAACGTGGCCGAGTCCAAGGACATCACGATCACCGGTCCGGACATCGCCGAAAACGGCGCCGTGGTGCCGGTCGGCGTGGCGAGCAAGGTGCCGGGAACGCAGGCCGTCTACATCCTCGTCGACAAGAACCCGAACCAGCTCGCCGCCGGCTTCACGATTCCGGCCGGCACCGATGCCAGCGTCTCGACCCGGATCAAGATGGGTCAGAGCTCGAACGTCATCGGCCTGGTGAAGGCCAACGACAAGTGGTACATGGCGAGCAAGGAAGTGAAGGTCACGCTGGGCGGCTGCGGCGGCTGATCGCGGATCGAACACAGGACAGGACAAGGAGACACCGATGGGCGATCCGATGCGAATCCGCGCCACCCAGCAGGGCGACGCCACCGAGGTGCGGGTGCTGATGGCGCACGAAATGGAAACGGGTACCCGCAAGGACAGCTCGGGGAACGTGGTTCCGGCGCACTTCATCTCGAACGTCACCGTCAGCCATGCCGGCAAGGTGGTGCTGGCGGCGGAGTGGGGGCCGGCGATCGCCAAGAATCCGTTCCTGCAGTTCAAGTTCATGGGCGGCAAGAAGGGTGACGAGATCGTCGTGACCTGGACCGACAACCGGGGCGACACCCGCACCGACAAGGCGGTCATCAACTAGGGTCGAGCAGGACGCCGGCGCAGGACGTCGGCGCCGGCGAGCAGGCAACAGCACAAGAGGCCCGACGCGGGGCGCCAGCGCCGCGCGATCGAGGCCCGAAAGAAGCACAGGAGACAACATGGCCGAGCCCACTCGCCGACCGATGCCGCGCGCGCGCCGCGCGGCGGCGGGCGGCGTCACCGCAAGCAGAACCACGCCGGCGTCCTCCGGCGGCGGCGTGGGCCGCTGACCCCGGGTCCAACCGGGCTCGTCCATCCACAAGGAGAAGACATGCGCAGAAGCCGAACCATCGCCGTGCTGAATGCCGCCGCGCTGGCGGCGGGCCTCGCACTCGGGGCCGGCGCCGCCATCGCCCAGAGCGACGACAAGACGCTGCAGGAGATCGAGCGCTACCGGCAGGCGCTGCTCGAGGGCAATCCGGCCGAACTGGTGGTGATGCGCGGCGAGGAACTGTGGAAGACGCCGCGCGGGCCGAACAAGGTGTCGCTGGAGAAGTGCGACCTCGGCGTCGGGCCGGGCGTGGTCAAGGGCGCCTACGCCCAGATGCCGCGCTACTTCGCCGACGCCGACCAGGTGATGGACTTCGAGGCGCGGCTGGTCCACTGCATGGTGACGCTGCAGGGGTTCGACCGCGCCGCGGTGGTGAAGAGTCCGTTTTCCGGCGCCGGCCAGCGGCAGACCGACATCGAGGCGATCACCGCCTTCGTCGTCGAACAGTCGCGCGGCATGCCGATCGCGGTGCCGCAGAGCCATCAGAAGGAGAAAGATGCCTTCGAGCGCGGCAAGCGCCTGTTCTACATGCGCTCCGGCCCGTACGATTTCGCCTGCGCGACCTGCCACGGTGTCGACAATCAGCGCATCCGCCTGCAGGACCTGCCGAACTTCGAAAAGGCGCCGCCGGCGCAGCGAGCGTTTTCGACCTGGCCGGCCTACCGGGTCTCGCAGGGCGCACTGCGCACGATGCAGTGGCGACTGAACGACTGCTTCCGCCAGCAGCGCTGGCCGGAGCCGGTGTTTGTGTCGCAGGGAACGATCGACCTGATCACGTTCCTCGGGGTGAAGGCCAACGGCGGCAAGATGGACTCGCCGGCGATCAAGCGCTGACAGGGAGCCACGACCATGAAGACGACAGTTCTCGTTGCCGCCGCGGCAGCCGCGCTCGCCGCCTGCGCCACCTACACGCCGCCGAGCGACCAGGAGACGATGGCGGTCATCAAGTCGAGTTTCCGCGACCGCGGCCAGGCCAAGGTCGACCGGCTGAACCAGAGCGAGCTGCAGAAGGTGTGCACCGACACCGGCAACAACCCGCCGAAGCAGGTGCGCGAGCAACTCGAGAAGGCGGCGCTGGCGACCGTGAAGTATCCGGCCGACGGCAAGTGGCTCGGCGACTACAAGCTGGGCGAACGGATCGCCCAGACCGGGGTTGGCATGCAGTGGAGCGACAAGGCGGGCGCGCCCGCGGGCGGCAACTGCTACGCCTGCCACGAGCTGAGCAAGGCCGAGATCTCCTACGGCAACATCGGTCCGTCGCTGCACAGCTACGGCAAGCTGCGCGGCTATGGCGACGACATCAAGAAGTACACCTGGGCCAAGATCTGGAACACCCATTCGTTCAACGCCTGCTCGTCGATGCCGCGCTTCGGCGATGCCGGCATCCTGACCGAGGAGCAGATCCGGCACCTGATGGCGCTGCTGCTCGATCCGAACTCGCCGGTCAACAAGTGACCGCGGCCAGGGCGGCTCCGCGGGGCGGCGGGGACGCCGCCCTTTTTGCTGCGGCGGCACGCAGGCGGCGATGAACCGGCGCTCGGTGATGGCCTGCGGCGCGCTGGCGGCGCTGCTTCCGGCGGCGGCCCTGGCGCGGGTCGGCGATACGCTGCGGTGGGAAGACGTCAGGCTGCACGATGGCGGCACGATGCGCGCGTCGCAGCTGACCGGGCGCACCGTCGTGGTCGAGTTCTGGGCCACCTGGTGCCCGTTCTGCAGCAAGCAGAACCCCTACCTGCAGAAACTCCATGACAAGCACGGCGGCAAGGATCTGGTCGTACTGACGTTCAGCATCGACCGGTCGCCCGAAGCCGTGACCGCCTACATGATGGAGCGCGGTTTCACCTTCGCCGCCGCGATGGCCGGCGAACAGGCGGCGAAGTGGTTTCCGTCGCGCAAGGGTGTGCCGGTGGTCTACGTGGTCGACCCGGCGGGAAGAATCGTCTTTCACGAGGCGGGCGAGCTGTTCGAGGAGGACATCCTCGGACTGTCGCGCTTCGCGGCGAAGAAGTAGGCCAAGGGAGAGCCGGATGTCGATGCAGCGTCGGGAGTTTCTGCAGGTGCTGGCGGTGGCCGCCGCGGCCGGCTTTCCGCTCGCCGCGCGCGAGGTCGAGGCAGCCGAAGCGCAGGCCGCGAAGCTGTACGAGATGCCGCGCTTCGGCAATGTCCACCTGCTGCACTTCACCGACTGCCACGCGCAGCTGCTGCCGGTGTTCTTCCGCGAGCCGAGCGTCAATCTCGGCGTCGCCGATGCGGCCGGCAAGCCGCCGCACCTGGTCGGCGACCATCTGCTGCGCTACTACAACATCGCCCCGCGGACGATCGAGGCCCACGCCTACACCTTCATCGACTTCGAGGCGGCGGCCCGCACCTACGGCCGGGTCGGCGGCTTCGCCCACCTGGCGACGCTGGTGAAGCGGATGAAGGCAAGCCGGCCCGGCGCGCTGCTGCTCGACGGCGGCGACACCTGGCAGGGCTCGGGAACGGCGCTCTGGACCAACGCCCAGGACATGGTCGACGCCTGCAAGCTGCTCGGCGTCGACGTGATGGCGCCGCACTGGGAGATGACCTACGGCATGCAGCGGGTGAAGGAGATCGTCGAGCGCGACTTCAAGGGGCGGATCGACTTCGTGGCGCAGAACGTGCGCACCACCGACTTCGAGGACCAGGTCTTCCCCGCCTACACGCTCAGGGAGATGAACGGCGTCAGGGTCGCCGTCATCGGCCAGGCGTTTCCGTACACGCCGATCGCCAACCCGCGGCACCTGGTCGCCGACTGGAGCTTCGGCGTCCGCGACGACAGCATGCAGAAGTGGGTCGACGAGGCGCGCGGCAAGGGGGCGCAGGTGGTGGTCGTGCTGTCGCACAACGGCATGGACGTCGATCTGAAGATGGCGAGCCGGGTGCGGGGCGTCGACGCCATCCTCGGTGGCCATACCCACGACGGCGTGCCGTCGCCGATGGTGGTGCGCAACGCCGGCGGGCAGACGCTGGTCACCAACGGCGGCAGCAACGGCAAGTTCCTCGGCGTGCTCGACCTCGACGTCAAGGGCGGCAAGGTGGTCGACTACCGCTACAAGCTGATGCCGGTGTTCGCCAACCTGCTGCCGGCCGACGCCGAGATGGCGGCGTACATCAAGCGGGTGCGGGCGCCGCACGAAAGCAAGCTCGGCGAGAAGCTGGCGGTCACCGAGGGGCTGCTGTACCGCCGCGGAAACTTCAACGGCACCTTCGACCAGCTGATCTGCGACGCGCTGATGGCGGTGAAGGGCGCCGAGATCGCGTTCTCGCCCGGCTTCCGCTGGGGCACGACGCTGCTGCCCGGGCAGGACATCCTGATGGAGCACGTGCTCGACCAGACCGCGATCACCTACCCGGCGACGACGCTGAACGAAATGACGGGCGAGATGCTCAGGACGGTGCTGGAGGATGTCGCCGACAACCTGTTCAACCCCGATCCGTACCTGCAGCAGGGCGGCGACATGGTCCGAGTCGGCGGCCTGTCGTACTCGATCGATCCGGCCGCGCCGATGGGCAAACGGATCGGCGACATGACGCTCGCCGGCAAGCCGATCGAGCCGAACCGTCACTACAAGGTTGCCGGCTGGGCCTCGGTGCAGGAGAACGTGACCGGGGAGCCGGTCTGGGACGTGGTGGCGAAGTACCTGCGCGACCAGAAGGTGCTGAAGACAAGGGTGCTGAATCAGCCGCGCATCCGGGGCCTGCAGGGCAATCCCGGAATGGCCTGAGCTGAAGCGGGCGCGGGGAGGGCCGATGGCATCGCCATCGCGGCGGGCGGCCCTGAAGCACGGCGCGCTGCTGCTCTGCGCGCTGGGCATCCATCGTGGTCCGCACGCGCAGGCAGCTCGGGACGAACATCCCGGCCTGCCGCGCATCGACGACCTGCGCCAGCTGGCGGTGCGCATCCGCGGTGAGCGGATTCCGCTGCTGCTGTTCTTCAGCACCCCGGGCTGCCCGTACTGCATCGAGGTCCGGCGAAACTATCTCGCGCCGCGGCTCACCGAGGATGCGGGACGGCTCCTGATCCGCGAGGTCGAGATCGACAGCAGGCGGAGCTTCACCGGGCTCGACGGCGGCCGGTTGACCGAGGCCGAGCTCGCGGCGCGGTTCAAGGTGCGCATGGTGCCGGTGGTGCAACTCGTCGGCGCCGACCTGTTGAGGCTGGGCCGGCCGCTGGTCGGCATCGATGCCGCCGGCTTCTACGAGAGCTACCTGTCGGCGGCGATCGAGCAGGCGCAGCGGACGATGCGGGGCGGCTGACGCTCGCCGCCAGGATGGCCGAACCGCGGTCGTGAAAACAACCTGCCGCGTCGTCTCATCGCCGGCCAGCTTGCGTGGCACGCGAGGGCCGCGCAGCAGCCGGCCGGGGGCGCAACCGGCAGTCCGGCTATGCTCCCGGCGCCGGAAGCGTGGCCGAGCGGTTTAAGGCACCGGTCTTGAAAACCGGCAGCCCGCAAGGGCTCGTGAGTTCGAATCTCACCGCTTCCGCCAGCCCCCGCCCTCAGTCTCCCGCCGTCGCCTCCAGCGCCGGATATACGCGCCGGACCTCGCTTGCTTCCACCCGCGTTGCCGCCGGCGCTAGCTGGCTGTAGGCGGCCAGTTCGCCGGCGCCCAGCGTGCCGACCCAGCGAACGATGTCGGCGAAGCGCGCTCCCTGGCGCACCAGATACGCGATGTAGGAATGGCGCAGCGCTTCGGCGCTGACCTCATGTGCGCGGTCGATGCCGGCATCGTGGGCGGCGACGAGCAGCTGCGAAGCCAGCGCCTGCGCGGTCGGCGGTCCGCCGTGCGCGTCGGCCAGCACCGGTGCGGCCGGGTCGGCCGGCCGATCGCCGAGTAGTCGAAGCGCTGCCGTGGCGAGCTGGACCTGTCGTGGCGGCTCGCCGGCGACGTTCACGAACCCGCCCGGTTCCTCGACGTCGCTCCATCGCAGTGAGCGCAGCTCGTCGGGCGCAAGTCCCGACAGCAGCAGCGCCACCGCGCGCCGCGCTTCGGCGCTCGCTGCACGCAGCAGCGCGGTGACCTCGGCCGTCGTGAGTTCGCGCGGCAGCGGCAACGGCTCCGCCGTCAGCCGGGGTCGATCGTCGATGCCCAGCTGCGCCGCCGCGGCGGCGGCCAGTTCCGGCGACCGCTGGCCGGGAAGCAACGCGCCGGCAAGCACAGGCTGCGTGACCAGCACCGACGGCCGTGGCTCGGGGCGGTTGAACAGCTCGACCAGCCACATCGCGCCAAGCGCCAACAGCAGCGCACCGGCAAGGACGAAGCCGGCGTCGCGCCAGTACAGCGGCTGCCATGGTTCCTTCGGAATGACCGCCGGCTCGAGGACCGCGAGCGCCGGCATCCGCGCGCGCTCGGTCGCACCCAGCCGGGCCTGACGCTGCAGCGCCTCCTGGTAGGTCTTCTCCAGCTGGACCAGTTCCTCCTGCAGCGACTTGTACTGGCCGAAGCGGGCTGCGAAGGCGCCGGCCTGCTGGCGTGTGGCGGCGATCTGCTGCTGCAGCCGTTGCCAGGATTCGCGCGCCGCCGCCAGTTCCTGCTCGGCCTCGTCGAGCGCGAGGCTCTGCCCCGCCGACCGCACCGCCCGGATCTGCTCCTCGAGCTCGGCCAGGCGCGTTCGCAGCGCCCGAGCTGCCGGATCCGCGTCGAGGTATTCGGGCGTGTAGCGGCGGCTCAGTTCGCGCAGTTCCTCGCGCGCCTGCGATGCCCGCGCTTCGAGCGCGGCCAGCGTCGGGTTGTCCCGGGCCCGAACCACGCCCTTGCCGGCCGACGCTGCGACGCGCAGCGACTCGGCCTTGCCTTCGGCCTCCATCAGCCGCTTGTGCGCGTCCTGCTGCGAGCGCGCAAGCCCCTGCATCTGGGCGAGGATGCTGTTCTCCTCGCGCTCCGGGGAGATGATGTTGTTGCCGACGCGGAACGCCTCGACCGCGCGGCGCTTGGCCGCCACCGCCGCCTCCAGCCGTGCCGCCTCCTCGTCGGTGCGGGCGGTCACCTCGGTGGTCGTTTCGCGGTAGCTGCGCGCGAGGTGATCGCGATAGACCTCGGCGATGCCCGCCAGCAGCGCGGCCGGCAGTTCGGGCTCGCGGCCCATCGCTGCCAGTTCGACGATCTGCGTGCCCTCCACCGCCTTGATCGTCATCGCCGACTGCAGCGCCAGGATCGGATCGAGTCCGAGCGCGCTCAGATCGTGGCCGGCGTTCTGCAGGCGTTCAGCCACCTGCTCGAGCAGCGGCCGGCTGCTCAACGTCTGCACTTCGGTGAGGAAGGCCTGCTCGGCGCTCGCCGGCTCGCCGCCGGTCTTCGCATCGGCCAGCGTCAGCACCGGCGGCGTGATCTGAAGCCGTGCCGTGGCGCGGTACTCCGGCGGGCGGGAGAAGTCCCAGATCAGGCCGGCGGCAGCGGCGAGCAGGAAGACGGCCAGAAACACGCGCAGCCGGCGGCGGTTCGCGCGGCGCACATCGGCGCCGTAGACCTCGCTCAGACCGGGAGCGTGCATCGTGCGCATGGGTTCGATCGGTGTCATTGCGGATGCGCCGCCGCGGCGAGCGCAGCCGGCAGGGTCGCTCGACGCGTTCGATCCTAGCACCGGCAGGCGTGCGGTCGCCGCGGCCAGTGGCGAAGCGGTGCGACAATCCGCGCATCCCCGCCCGCCTGTCGCCGGCGGCTCCCCGCGCGATGAACCGTCCGAGTCTTTTCGGCGCCTGCCGGCGCCGTCGCCGCGACGCGGTGAACGGCAAGTGACCGCGCTGCGACTCGCGCTGCGAGGCATCACCAAGCGCTACCCCGGCGTCGTCGCCAACGACGACGTCTCGCTCGAGGTGGCTGCCGGGGAGATCCACGCCATCCTCGGCGAGAACGGAGCCGGCAAGAGCACGCTGGTGAAGATCATCGCCGGCGCGGTGGCGCCCGATTCCGGCACGGTGGAGTTCGACGGGCGACCGGTCGCCGACGCCGACCCGGCGCAGTCGCGGGCGCGCGGCGTGGCCATGGTCTACCAGCACTTCTCGCTGTTCGACAGCCTGACGGTGGCCGAGAACATCGCCATCGGCCTCGACCGGCGGTTCGCGCGCGGCGAACTCGCCTCGGCCATCGACGCCGCCGGCCGGCGTTACGGCCTGGCGATCGATCCTTCCGCGCACGTGCACGATCTGTCGATGGGCGAGCGGCAGCGGGTCGAGATCGTCCGCGCGCTGCTGGCGCAGCCGAAACTGCTCATCCTCGACGAACCGACGTCGGTGCTGACGCCGCAGGCCGCGGACGCCCTGTTCGCGACGCTGCGGCAACTGGCGGCCGAGGGCGTGAGCGTGCTCTTCATCAGCCACAAGCTCGACGAGATCCGCCGCGTGGCGGTGCGATGCACGGTGATGCGCGCCGGCCGCGTGGTGGCGGTGGTCGATCCGCGCCAGGAGAGCGAACAGGCGCTGGCGCGGCTGATGATCGGCGGCCAGCCGCCGCAGATCGCGGCCCACGACACAGCTCCCGGGCAGGCCAGGCTGACGGTCGATGCGCTGCCGCTGGCGGCGGAGCGCGAGCCGGTGTCGTTCGAAGTCCGCGCCGGCGAGATCGTAGGCATCGCGGGCATCTCCGGCAACGGCCAGAACGTGCTGATGGAGCTGCTGGCCGGCGAGCGGCCCGCGCGCGCCGACGCGATCCGTCTCGACGGCACGCCGGTCGGCGACCTCGGCCCGCGCCAGCGACGCGCGCTCGGCCTGCGCTACGTCGGGGAACTCACCCTGGCCGAGAACGCGGTGCTCACGGTCGACGACCTGCGCCACCGCGGTTTCGTGCGGCGGGCGGCGGCAACGGCCTGCGCCGGGCGCATCGTCGACCGCTTCGATGTCCGCTGCCCCGGGCCGGGCGCGCGCGCCGGATCGCTGTCCGGCGGCAACCTGCAGAAGTATCTGGTCGGCCGCGAGCTGCTGGCCGCGCCGCGGGTGCTGCTCGTCAACCAGCCGACCTGGGGCGTGGACGTCGGCGCCTCGGCGGCGATCCGCAACGCCCTGATCGCGCTGCGCGCGCACGGCTGTGCCATCGTCGTGGTGTCGGAGGAAATCGACGAACTGTTCGAGCTCGCCGACACGCTGATGGTGATGGCGGCCCATCGCCTGTCGCCCGCGGTCGCGGCGCGGCGATTGCCGGTCGACGAGCTCGGCCTCTGGATGGCCGGGCGCTGGCCGCAGACCGCCTGCTGATGCGCGCGCTGCTGCCGCTGACCCTCGTCCCGCGCGGCGCGCCGTCGCGGCTGTGGACCTGGGCGTCGCCGCTGCTGGCGCTCGCGGCGACGATCCTGTGCGGGATGATGCTGTTCGGCCTGCTCGGAAAGTCGCCGTGGCAGGCGGTCGCCATGTTCTTCGTCGAGCCGCTGGCGACGAAGCGCGGCGTCGCCGAGGTCCTGCTGAAGGCCACGCCGCTGGCGCTCGCCGCGGTCGGGCTGGCGCTGTGTTTCCGCGCCAACGTGTGGAACATCGGCGCCGAGGGGCAGCTGATCGCCGGCAGCATCGCCGCGACCGCGGTGGCCATCGGCGGCGCCGGCGGCGGCGCCTGGACCGTGGTCGCGGCGATCACGGCCGCCGCCGCCGGCGGCGGCGCCTGGGCGTCGATCACCGCCTGGCTGCGCGACCGCTTCAACGCCAACGAGATCCTCGTCAGCCTGATGCTGGTCTACGTCGCGCAGCTGCTGCTGTCCTGGCTCGTGCACGGCCCGATGAAGGATCCGGCCGGCTTCGGCTTCCCGCAGAGTCCGCTGTTCGATCGCGCCGTCCGGCTGCCGATCCTGCTCGACGGCACGCGGCTGCACGTCGGCGCCCTGCTGGCGCTGGCGGCCGCCGCCGCGGCGTGGCTGTTGCTGGCGCGAAGCGTGATCGGCTTCCAGCTGCGCGTCGCCGGCCTCGCGCCGAAGGCGGCGCGGTACTCGGGCTTCTCGCCGCGGCGCGTCCTGTGGACGGTCCTGCCGGCCTCCGGCGCGCTCGCCGGCATCGCCGGCGGCGCCGAGGTGCTGGGGCCGATCGGGCAGCTGACGCCGTCGGTGTCGCCGGGTTACGGCTTTGCGGCGATCATCGTCGCCTTCGTCGGCAGGCTGCACCCGGTGGGCGTGGTGGCGGCGTCGATCCTGATGGCGCTGTTCTACATCGGCGGCGAGCTGTCGCAGTCGCGGCTGGGGCTGCCGTCGTCGCTCACCGGCGTCTACCAGGGATTGCTGCTGCTGTTCCTGCTCGGCGCCGACACGCTGATCGCCAACCGCATTCGCCGGCGCCCGCGCGCGGCGCTTGCCTGATGGACGCGGTCGCCACGCTCGCCGCCTCCAGCATCGCCGCCGGCACGCCGATGCTGCTGGCGGCCATCGGCATCCTCGTGCACGAGCGCACCGGGGTCGTCAACCTCGGCATCGAAGGCATGATGCTGGTGGCCGCGGTCGCCGCCTTCGCGGTCACCCACGACAGCGGCAGCTACCTGCTGGGTTTCGGTGCCGGGGCAGCGGCGGGCATGGCGCTGGCGGCGGTCTTCGCCTTCTTCGCCCTGGCGCTGCACTCGAACCAGTACGCGACCGGACTGGCGATCGCCCTGCTCGGCGCTGGCACCTCGGCCTTCATCGGCCTGCCGTATTCGGGCCTCGGACTGCCGGCGCGCGGCGACGACGGCATCGCCGGCCTGCGCGATCTGCCGCTGGTCGGCCCGATGCTGTTCGGCCATCACGTTGTGGTCTATGTCGCGGTGCTGCTGGTGATCGCGGTGGCGTGGGTGCTGTTCCGCACCCGTGCCGGACTGGTGCTGCGCGCGGTCGGCGAATCGCCGCAGTCGGCGCACGCGCTGGGCGTTCCGGTGCGCCTGGTGCGGCTGGCGGCGCTGCTGTTCGGCGGCGCCTGCGCCGGGCTTGCGGGCGCGTACCTGGCGACCGTCTACACGCCGCTGTGGGCGGAGAACATGACCGCCGGCCGCGGCTGGATTGCGCTGGCGCTGGTGGTGTTCGCCACCTGGCGGCCGGCGCGGGTGCTGGCCGGCGCCTATCTGTTCGGCGGCGCCACGATGCTGCAGCTGTACCTGCAGGGCATCGGCGTGCAGGCGCCGTCGCAGCTGATGTCGATGGCGCCGTACCTGGCGACCATCGTCGTGCTGGCGCTGATCTCGAGCAACCCGCGCTGGATCCGGCTGAACATGCCGGCCTCGCTCGGCAAGCCGTTCAACCCCAACGCCTGAGGTCGGCGGCCGGGCACCTGCGGCCACGGGCGGGCGCGAGGGAAAGTCCCTCGTCGCCGGCCGTTCTCGCATGGGATGGTCGGGGCAACGCTCCCGTAGACTGTCGGCTTCGTGCAGGAGCGCGTGCACCTTGAGGAGAATGCGTCGATGAATTCGAGACGGTTGCTGCTCGCGGCAACGGCGGTTTTGCTGGCAACGGCCTGCGGCAGGCAGGAAGCGCCGCCGCCGAAGGCCGAGGCAAAGCCTGAACCCAGGGCGGAGGCGCCGGCGAAGGTCGAGCCGCTGAAGGTGGGTTTCGTCTACGTCAGCCCGATCGGCGACGCCGGCTGGACCACGCAGCACAACCGCGGCCGCGAACAGATGCAGGCGGCGCTCGGCGAGAAGGTCACCACCAGCTTCGTCGAGAAGGTGCCCGAGGGCGCGGATGCCGAGCGCGTGATCCGCGACCTCGCCGCCCAGGGCCACAAGCTGATCTTCACCACCTCGTTCGGCTTCATGAACCCGACCATCAAGGTGGCGGAGGAATTCCCCGACGTGAAGTTCGAACACGCCACCGGCTACAAGCGGGCGGCGAACGTCGGCACCTACAACGTGCGCTTCTACGAGGGCCGCTACGCCGCCGGCGTGCTCGCTGGGCGGATGACCAAGACCGGCACGCTCGGCTACGTGGCCGCCTTCCCGATCCCCGAGGTGCTGCAGGGGATCAACGCCTTCACACTCGGCGCGCGCAGCGTCAACCCGAAGGCGCAGGTGCGGGTGATCTGGGTCAACTCCTGGTACGACCCCGGCAAGGAACGCGACGCCGCCAACGCGCTGATGGGGCAGGGGGCGGACATCGTCACCCACCACACCGACTCGAGCGCGGCGGTGGCCGCGGCCGAGGAGAAGGGGAAGATGGCGGTGGCGTATCACTCCGACATGTCGAAGTTCGGCCCGAAGGCGCAGCTGGCGGCGGTGACGCACCACTGGGGCGAGTACTACACGAAAACGGCGCAGAGCGTGCTCGACGGCACCTGGAAGCCGGGCAACCTGTGGGGAGGAATGAAGGACGGGATGATCAAGGTCGAGGCCTTCAACGCCTCGGTGCCGAAGGACATCGTCGACGAGGTCGAGGCCAAGGCGGCGGCGATCAGGGCCGGCACGTTGCATCCTTTCACCGGCCCGATCGCCAGTAACGACGGTCGGGAGATCGCCGCCAGGGGCGTCGTGCTCACCGACGAGCAGCTCGGTGGCATGGACTTCTACGTCCAGGGCGTGGTCGGCAAGGTTCCCGCCGGCGGCAAGTAGCGCCGGCCGCACGCTGCGCGCCGACACCGAGCCGACTGCCGATGCGACGGGTCGCGATCCGCGCCAGGCTGCTCGACTTCATCGCCGACCCGACGCACGCGGTGTCGGCGGCGCGGCTCGTCAATGACGGGCTGATCCTGGTCGAGGACGGCCGCATCGTCGGCCGCGGCGAATACGGGCCGCTGTCGCGGGCGCTCGGCGACGGCGAGCAGGTGCAGGACTTCTCCGGCTGTCTGCTGCTGCCGGGATTCATCGACGCGCACACGCACTTCCCGCAGATCGACGTGATCGCCTCGCCGGCCGGCGGTCTGCTCGACTGGCTGGCGAAGCGCACCTTTCCGGTCGAGGCGCGCTTCGCCGATCCGCGGATCTGCCGCGATGCGGCACGGTTCTTCCTCGACGAGCTGATCGCCAACGGCACCACCTGCGCCTGCGTGCTCGGCACCGTGCATCCGCAGTCCGTCGATGCGCTGTTCGCCGAGGCGCAGGAGCGCGGCATGCGGCTGGTGGCGGGCAAGTGCCTGATGGACCGGCACTGTCCGCCGGAACTGCGCGACCAGGGCGACGACGGCATCCGCCAGAGCTTCGAGCTGGCGGAACGCTGGCACGGACAGGGGCGGCTGTCGTACGCGATCACGCCGCGGTTTGCCGGCTCGTCGACCGAGCGGCAACTGGCGCGCGCCGGCGAGCTGGCGAAGGCGCGGCCCGATCTCTACGTGCAGAGCCACCTCGCCGAGACCGAGGAGGAGGTGCGCTGGGTGCGCGAGCTGTTCCCGCAGGCGCGCAGCTATCTCGACGTCTACGACTCGCTCGGCCTGGTGCGCGAGTTGGCCGTCTACGCCCACTGCATCTGGATCGATGCCGACGACCGCCGCCGGCTGGCGCAGTCGCGCGCCGTGGCGGCCGTGTGCGCGGGCGCGAATTTCTTCCTCGGCAGCGGCGCCTTCGACTTCCGCCACGCGGTGCAGGCGGGGATGACGTTGGCGCTCGGCACCGACATCGGCGCCGGCCAGTCGGCCTCGATGCTGGCGACCATGCGCGCCGCGCACGACGCGGCGCGGATGCGCGGCAGCGCGCTGCGCGCCGAGCAGCTGTTCTTCTGGGCCACGCGCGGCGCCGCCGACGCCCTCGGCTTCAACGGCAGGATCGGCACCCTCGAATCCGGCGCCGAGGCCGACTTCGTGATCCTCGACCCTGGCGCGACGCCGCTGCTCGCGCGCCGGACCGCGCAGGCCCGCTCGCTCGAGGAGCTGCTGTTCGCGCTGATGATCCTCGGCGACGACCGGGTGGTCCGCGAAACTTTCATCGCCGGGCAGCCGTCGAAGGGCCGGCCGCGGTCGGCGACCGAGGCGATGCCCGAGGACGAGCGTGGACGGGCGCGAGAACTGGCCCGGCGCTTTATGGGCCGCATGCAGCGCGTGCGGCCCTCCGGGTCGATGGACCGCTGAGCCCCGGGATCGGGGCACGGCGCCGCGACCCAACGATCACCAACCTGGACCTGAACCTCGCATGCGATTGGTCGATCTTCTGAAGCAGGCCGGCCGGATGGCGGCGCGCGACTGGCGCGCCGGCGAACTGCGCCTGCTGGCGGCGGCCCTGGTGGTGGCGGTGGCGGCGGTGACCAGCGTCGGCTTCCTCGTCGACCGGATCAGGATCGGACTGGAACGCGACGCGACGCAGCTGATCGGCGCCGACCTCGTCCTCACCTCGGACCGGCCGGGCGGCGAGGCGCAGCGGCAGGCAGTCGCACGCGCCGG
>CAYLZU010000010.1:0-24052 GCA_964388005.1 uncultured Burkholderiaceae bacterium | reverse complement strand
CGCCGCCGGTGTGCACCACCCATCCCGCGCCTGCGCGCGCCGCGCGCTCGAACGGCGTTGCACAGGCGAGCGTGCCGCCGGCGGCCTCGCAGTCGCCGAGCAGCGCCAGCATCAGCCCGTGGCTGTCGACGATGCCGGTCTGCCGCGAATGCAGCGCCGCCACGCAGGCGAGCTCCGGCTCCAGCCGCCGCGCCGCGCCGGCATCGATCAGTTCGCAGTTCTCCACCCCGTTGGCGAGCGCCCGCGCCTGGATCGCCGCCAGCGCCTCGCGCTGCGACTCGCGCGCGGCGACGACGAGCTTGCCGAGCCGGCGGTGCGCCACGCCGCGTTCGGCGCAGTACGCATACAGCTGCCGCCGCCCCTCGACGCACAGCCGCGCCTTCAGCGATCCGGTGGGGTAGTACAGGCCGGCGTGGATCACCTCGCTGTTGCGCGAACTGATGCCGGTGCCGAAGTGGCGCTCGCGTTCGAGCAACAGCACCTCGCGGCCGGCCAGCGCCAGCGCGCGGCCGACCGCCAGGCCGATGACTCCAGCGCCGACGACGATGACTTCGACTCGATCCACGCAGGGTCCGCAAGTGGCCGCGTTCTCATCCCGGCTGGGCGCCTTCCGGTCCGGGCGAAGCTCAGTTCGGCTCCCGGATCATCACGGGTCGGAGGCGCGCGGTCTGGCCGGCCGACGGCCCGCACCGCGGCGGACCGGTTCCCGGATCGCCACGACGCGGCGATACACAGCGCCGGACGAGGGCCGACAGCGCTGATTCTGCACTGGCGCGCCGCCGCTGTTGCCGGCGCTCAATGCGCGTCGGCCACGTACGCCTTGCGCTTGTCGGTGGCGAGCGCGCGCAACCGGGCCAGCACGCCGCCCACGCCGTGCTCGCCTCTCTGCCAGGCCTGGAACGCGGCGAGGAACGCCCACTGGCCCCGGGTCACCGTGCCGCGCTTCCAGTTGCCGGCGGCGTACTTGTTCGCTTCGGCCAGCGTCGGGTAGGTGTGGATGGTGCCGAGGATCCTGTTCAACCCCAGCCCATGCTTCATCGCCAGCACGTATTCGGCGAGCAGGTCGCCGGCGTGCTCGCCGACGATCGTCGCGCCGAGGATGCGATCGGTGCCCGGCACCGTCAGCACCTTGACGAAGCCGTGCGCCTCCTCGTCGGCAATGGCGCGGTCGAGGTCGTCGATGCCGTAGACGGTGACCTCGTGCGGGATCTGCTTCTCTTTCGCCTCCTGCTCGTTCAAGCCGACGCGGGCCACCTCCGGTTCGGTGAAGGTGGTCCACGGAATCACGCGGTAGTCGGCCTTGAAGCGGCGGAAGCCGCCGAACAGCGCGTTCACGGCCGCGTACCACGCCTGGTGCGCGGCGGTGTGCGTGAACTGGAACGGGCCGGCGACGTCGCCGCAGGCGAAGATGTTCGGGTAGAGGGTCTGCAGATACTCGTCGGTCTCGACGGTGCGCGCCTTGGTCGTGCCGATGCCGAGTTCCTCCAGCCCGTAGCCGGTGGTGTTGGCGATCCGGCCGACGGCAACCAGTACCTCGTCGAAGGGGATGCGGACGTCCTCGCCGGCGTGCTCGGCGATCAGCACCTTCTCGCCGCCCTCGACCAGGAACTGCTTCGCCTTGTGCCCGACCAGCACCCGGATGCCCTCCGCCTCGAAGCGTTGCTGCACCAGCTTCGACACTTCCGGGTCCTCGCGGATCAGGATGCGCGGCAGCATCTCCACCTGCGTGACCTCGCTGCCGAAGCGGGCGAACGCCTGCGTCAGCTCCGAGCCGATCGGCCCGCCGCCGAGCACGACCAGCCGCCGCGGCAGGATGCGCAGGTTCCACACCGTGTCCGAAGTCAGGTAACCGACCTCGGCCAGGCCCGGAATCGGCGGCACGAACGGCCGCGCGCCGGCGGCGATGACGATGGTCTTCGTCGTCAGCGTCCTCGGCCCGGCGGTCGTGTCGACCTGCACCGTCCACGGCGAGGTGATTCGAGCCGTGCCCTCGATGCACTCGACGCCGAGCCCGGTGTAGCGCTCGACCGAGTCGTGCGGCTCGACCGTCTTCACCACCCGCTGCACGCGCTCCATCACCTCGGCGAAGTCGAAGCGGGCGCGGGCTTCGGCGATGCCGAATTCCTTCGAGCGGGCGATGTGGCTCAACAGCTTCGCCGAGCGGATCAGCGCCTTGCTCGGCACGCAACCGGTGTTCAGGCAGTCGCCGCCCATGCGGTGCTTCTCGATCAGCGCTACCCTGGCCTTGGTCGCGGCGGCGATGTAGGCCGAGACCAGCCCCGCCGAGCCGGCGCCGATCACGACCATGTTGTAGTCGAAGCGCTTCGGCCGCGCGCCGGCCCACCTTGCATAGACCTTGCGCGCCTTCAGCGCGTCGAGCGCCTTCTTCGCCAGCAGCGGGAAGATGCCGAGCAGCACGAAGGCGGCGATCAGTCCCGCCGAGATCTGGAACCGGCCGAGCTGGGTGCCGGCGTAGACGTAGACCACCGTGCCGGCGAGCATGCCGAGCTGGCTCACCCAGTAGTAGGTCCAGGTTCGGATGGCGGTCAGGCCCATCGCCAGGTTGATCAGCCAGAACGGGAAGAGCGGTACCAGCCGCAGGGCGAACAGGTAGAACGCGCCCTCCCTGGCGATGCCGTCGTCGATCGCCTTCAGCTTGTCGCCGAGGCGCGCCCGCACCCAGTCGCGCAGCAGGAAGCGGGAGACGAGGAAGGCAGCGGTGGCGCCGATCGAGGCGGCGAAGGACACCAGCACGGTGCCGACGGCAACGCCGAAGATCGCGCCGCCGACGAGGGTCATGATCGCCGCGCCCGGCAGCGACAGCGCCGCGACGGCGACGTAGATCGCGAAGTAGGCGGCCGCCGTCTGCCAGGGGTGGGCGGCGTAGAAGGCGTCGATGCGGTCGCGGCTGGCCTGGAAGAACTCCAGGCTCAGGTACTGCTTCAGGTCGAAGGCGAAGAAGGCGGCGATCGCGGCCGCGATCAGCGCCAGCAGCAGCAACTTCTTTTTGTCCATGGCTCACCCGGGCGCGGCACTGGCGCGCGTTGCGTATGGTCGATCGGAACCCGGCAGTGGTCGCCCCGCCGGCGCCGAACTTACACGGCGCAGGCCGGGGCTTCGCGGCCGAGCGCGTGATCGATCGTGAACGACGGGCCGCGAACGATGCGGTCGCGGTAGGACACCGCCGCCGGCGATGCCGAAGGCCACAGTCGGTCGAAGCACTCGAGCCAGCGGGCAGAATCGAGCCGGATCCGCAGCGCGTCGATCCATACGCCGCGCTCGTGAAGCCCGAAGGCGCGCCGGTCCGCGAGCGCCGCCGGCAGCGCATGGATCGAGATCCGGGTCAGCAGGCCGCTCGCGTCGCCGGCGAAGTTGGCCATGCCGGCGGCGCCGTTGTTGATCACGAAACGCTCGCCGAACGCCTTCAGCGCCGGGGCGCAGGTGTGGCTGCAGGCATAGCCGTCCACCGCGCCGAGCTCGAACGCCGCCTGCATTTGCGTTTCTGCGGCCGGATCGTGCAACCGGTCGGGCGCGAAGCGCCAGCCGGCGAGCGACCAGGCATCGCCGTGGACGATGCCGATGCGCAGCCGCCCCACCTGTGCCAGGGCATGCATCGGCAACGCCACGAGTTCCCCGCGCGCGCCGGGCACCGCGGCGGCGACTTCGCGCAGGCGGGCGAGGATCCGGTTGCTGCGCTCGACGTCGTCGTCGGGGACCGACTCCGGATAGGCGCAGCCGCAGCCGGCGGCATCGTCGTCGGCGCCGAGTTCGGTCTCGACGTTGCCGCGCAGCGCCAGGTGCGCCAGCACTCGTCGCTGCACCTGCGCGAACAGCGAAGGATCGGCATCGAACCAGTGGAAGTCGCCGTTGAACACCCGCACCGGCGGCTCTCCTTCGAGCGCCGCCATGCGGTCGATCTCGTCGAGCGCGTACGGATTGCCGTACAGGCCGCCGATCACGTAGAGCGTCTCGGCCGCGAAGTCCGCCGCGCGCGCGAAGGCCCGGGGCGAGTAGCCGTAGTGCGGTGGGCAGGAGCGGCCAGGACCTTTCATCGGGGCGCCCTCCGCGCTTCGCGCTCCGGGGAGAACGCTTCGGAGCGGCCGTGCGCGCTGATCGGGCTTTCCCTTCGCGCTTCGCGCTCCGGGGTGAACGCTTCGGAGCGGCCGTGCGCGTTCATGCCAGCGCGCCGCCGCATGAGGAACCCTGGCCGGCGGTGCAGCCGTAGCAGTGGTCGGCGACGATGACCGGGTTGCCTTCGAGATCCATCTCCAGCCAGTCCTCGAGGTGGATGCGGCCGTGGCGCTGGCCCGCCTCGTGCAGGTACAGGCCCAGCATCTGGTTGAAGTCGCAGTCGTACAGGAATCCCTGCCAGTCGACCGAGACCAGCGTCCTGCACATCACCTGGCCGACGTTCTCCGGCCGGTGGGCGGCGCGCAGCCTGCCCATGTACTCGCGGAACTGGCCCTTGCTCACCAGGGTCGAGCCGAAGCGGGCGATCGGCATGTTGGCCAGCGCGTACAGGCGGGTGAAGACGATGCCGAAGCGCTCGCCGAGGAAGCGGCGGTAGTCGGCTTCCAGCGCCGCCTGCGCAGGTGGCAGCGCCGGCCCCTGCGGGTTGAAGACCAACGACAGCGGCAGCCGCTCGTCGCGGCCGTAGCCGAGTCCGTTCAGCCGCTGCAGCGCGCGGATGCTCTTGTCGAACACGCCGGCGCCGCGCTGGCGATCGACGTTGTCCTCCAGATAGCAGGGCAGCGAGGCAACCACTTCGACCCCCTGCGCGGCCAGGAACTCCGCCAGGTCCTCCTGCCCCTGTTCGAACAGGATGGTCAGGTTGCAGCGGTCGATCACGTGCGCGCCACGCTGCCGGGCTTCGGTGACCAGGTGGCGGAAGTGCGGGTTCAGCTCCGGCGCGCCGCCGGTCAGGTCCAGCGCGCGGATGTCCTTCGCCACCAGGACGTCGAGCACGAGGTCGATGGTCGTCCGATCCATCTGCTCTTTGCGGTTCGGGCCGGCATTGACGTGGCAATGGACGCAGGTCTGGTTGCAGGTGTAGCCGAGGTTGACCTGAAGGGTCTCGACCGCTCGGCGGCGGACGGCGGGGAAGTCGGTGGCCTTGAGTAACGGCAGGGTGGCGTGCATCGGAAAACTCGGTCGGGGTCTGGCGGAAAAACGCTCTGTCGATGGGCGCGGCGAGAACCTGCCTCGCCCGGTGATGGGGCGCCCGGTGTTCCTGCTCGCCATGGCGGTATGCGGCGATCCTCGGTGCGCGGTTGCCTACTTGCCGAGCCGCCGCATCGCCTTGCGCAGGAAGTCCATCTGCTGCTCGACGCGGGCGCAGGCGTCGCAGATGCGCAGGTGCAGCCAGAGGCGCAGCCGGTCCGGCATGCCGAGCGGCTTGTCCATGCGCTCGGACAGCAGTTCGTGCGCGTGGCGGCAGGGAATCAGCAGCCAGCCCTTGCTCACTGGACTGCCTGCGCGCTGCGCGCTGAGGGATTCGCCCTCGGGGCCACCCGGCGGTCTCATGCGTCGCGCCCCTTGGCGAACCAGTTCATCTCCAGACACTCGCGCAGCCGCATGCGGGCACGGTGCAGCATCACGAAGCAGTTGGTCGAGGTGATGTCGAGTTCCTTACAGATCTGGTCGGTCTCGTACTCCAGCCACTCCCGCATCATGAAAATGCGGCCCATGTTCGCCGGCAGCCGCTCGACGCAGGCGGCCAGGACGTCGAAGAACTGCGACTGCGACAACGCCGACTCGGGGTCGCCCCATTCCCGCGGCGGGTCCAGCTTGTGGCCGGTGGGCTGATACAGCTCGTCGAGCGACTCGACGCCGGCAGCCTCCATCTGCGCCTCGACCGAGACCTCGCGGCTGCCGCGGCGCAGCTGGTCGACGATCTTGTGCTTGAGGATGCCGACCACCCAGGTCTTCACCTGCGAGTTGCCGGCGAAGCTCGACGCGCTTTCGATCGCCGCCAGCATCGTCTCCGACACCACGTCCTCGGCCCAGCTGTCATTGCGCAGCTGCAGCCGCGCGATCTTCATCAGGGTCGGCCGCAGCCCTTCGAGCGAGCGCGACAGCGAGTCAGCATCCATGGCCGGCGTCATCGAGGTCCCGACCTCCGACAGCGGTTCGGGGCGGCCGTTCCCCGCCGCGCGGGCCGGACATCAGCCGCCCTTGCGGCGCAGCCTGCGGATCAGGCTCGACGTATCCCAGCGATGGCCGCCCATCGTCTGGATGTCGGCGTAGAACTGGTCGACGAGGGCGGCCACCGGCAGCGTCGCGCCGTTGCGCCTCGCCTCGTCGAGGCACAGGCCGAGGTCCTTGCGCATCCAGTCGACGGCGAAGCCGAAGTCGAACTTGTCGTCGATCATCGTCGTGCCGCGGTTGTCCATCTGCCAGCTCTGTGCCGCTCCCTTGCCGATCACCTGCAGCACCAGCTTCATGTCCAGCCCCGCCGCGAGGCCGAAGTTGATGCCTTCGGAAAGCCCCTGAAGCAGGCCGACGATGGTGATCTGGTTGACCATCTTGGCGAGCTGACCCGAGCCGCTGGGCCCGATCAGCGTCACCGCCTTGGCGAAGGCCATCGCCACCGGCTGCGCCCGCGCGAAGGGCCCGGCGTCGCCGCCGCACATGACCGTGAGCTGGCCGTTGACAGCGCCGGCCTGGCCGCCGGAGACCGGCGCGTCGATGAAGTGCAGGCCGCGGGCGCGCGCGGCGGCGTGCAGTTCGCGCGCCACCGCGGCCGAGGCGGTGGTGTTGTCGACGACGATCGCCTCCTTCGCCAGGCCGGCGAGCGCTCCGCTGTCGCCGAGCATGACGCTGCGCAGGTCGTCGTCGTTGCCGACGCAGGAGAAGACGATCTGGGCCCCTTCGGCGGCCTCGCGCGGCGTGGCGGCGATGCGGCCGCCGTACTCGTCGGCCCAGCGCTCGGCCTTCTTCATCGTGCGGTTGTAGACCGCGACGTGATGGCCGGCGCGCGCCAGGTGGCCGGCCATCGGAAAGCCCATCACGCCGAGGCCGAGGAAGGCCACCCGGTGCGGGGTGATCGCGTCGTAAGTCTTGTTCGTGGTCATCGCTGTTCACCGTGCTGCGGACGGCGGCGATTTTACGGGCGGCGACGAGCGGGGCTGACCGCGATGCGCATCCCCCCGCACCTGTCGTGACCGGCTTCGCCGGCGCGCCCTCAGCCCGCGGCCGTGAAGTCGTGCAGCGTCACGCCCTGCAGCGGATCGACGGGCTCTCGCCACGGCGCGGCGGCGAGGGCGGCGCGCGCATCGGCGAGCCCGGCCTTCCAACGCGCGGCAATGGCGTCGGCGGTGAAGTCGATGTCCTTGGTCTGGTCGTCGTGCGCCAGCCGCGGCGCCATCAGGCGGATGACGTGCATGACGGTGCGGCAGCCGTAGCCGCACAACTCGCTGACGTCGGCGCGGCGGCGCGCCAGCTCGGGGACATGCCGGGCGAGTTCGCTGATGACGTGGCGCAGCCGGTGGATCTGCCGCTGGCGCGCGATGTGGCTGTCGGCGCGGCTCGAATACTCGATCTCCTTCTGCCGGCCCATCACCTCCCACAGCGACTCGGGCTCGTCGCCGGCGGGATGCCACAGCTGCACCGCGAAGATCGTGCTCGTGCGTCGCGGCCGGTCGTCGAGCACCGCCTCGATCGGCGTGTTGGAGTAGATGCCGCCGTCCCAGTACGGCTCGCCGTCGATGCGCACCGCCGGGAAGGCCGGCGGCAGGGCGGCGGAGGCGAGCAGGTGGTCGATGCCGAGCGGCTCGGCGCCGGAGTCGAAGTAGCGCATCTGGCCGTTGCGCGCGTTCACGGCGCCGACGGAGAGCCGGGGCGAGCGTGTCGACAGCCGCTCGACGTCGATCAGTCCGGCCAGGGTCCGTCGCAGCGGCGCCGTGTCGTAGAACGACGCCCGCTCGACGCCGACTGCGGCGTACGGCCCCCACCACGGCGCGGTGCTGGGCGTGAAGAAGCCGTCGATGCCGCGCAGGATCGTGCCGGCGTTGACCAGCGGCATCGACTGCGGCGTCGCCGGCCACGGCAGGTCGATCGCGACCCGCGCCCAGAACTCGCGCAGCCGGGAGAGACGATCTTCCTGCCGGTTGCCGGCGATCAGTCCGGCATTGATGGCTCCGATCGACGTGCCGATCACCCAGTCCGGCGCCAGTCCCGCTTCGTCGAGGGCTTGGTAGACGCCGGCCTGGAAAGCGCCGAGCGCACCGCCGCCCTGCAGGACGAGAACGATCTGTCCGGGCGGACGAGCGCCATCGGCGCCGTCTTGCGGCGGCGCCAGGGAGGCGGCTGCCGCCACGGCGGGGCTGCCGGAGCGCGAAGCCGGCGGCTTGCGCCTTCGGGTCGGACCTCCACGTTCACTTCTCGCCATGGTTCGAACGCTCCCTGCGGCAGCCGGTCGCGGCCGCGATCGGTGAGTTGCCCCGCCGCCGATTGTCGAGCAGGCACCGGTCGACCTGGCACGCTTTTTCTTACATCCGAAGTGCGCGATGGCGAAGCGGCCGCGGTGCGTAATCGAGACGAGGGTCGGCCGACTGAGTCGCACGCGGCAACGATCGATCGAACCAGGCCGCGGCAAACAGGCTTCGACCTTGACCCTCACTCTGGAGATTGACATGAACGCGAAAAACCTGCTGCGCACCGCGATCGCCGCACTTGCCCTGTCGCCCTTTGCCGCCTTTGCCGAAGGCGACGAGGATTCGAAGCAATGGCTCGACTCGCTGCGGAGCACCCGCACCGTCGAGGAGGTGCGCGCCGAGGCGCGCAACCTGCCCTCGCTCGGCCAGCTGCATCCGGTCGAGGTCCAGGCGAGCGCGCCGTCGACGGTGACCCGCGCCGAAGTGCGGGCCGAACTCGCCCGCCACGGCGTGCTGCAGTTCGGCGCCTGAGCTGCTTCAGGCGGTCGCGGGACGGGCGCACCACGGTGCGCCCGTCGTGCCGGGCCGGCGCGGCCGGCGCCGGCGCGTGACCGCGGCTACTTGCTGCCCGGCTTGCCCTTGGCGGGCGTCTTGGCGGCCTTGTCGTCCGCCTTCGGCTGATCGCCGAGAACGGTCTTCAGGGGGCACACCGAGAAGGCCGGGCACTTGCGGCAACCGGCGACGATGGCGATCGGACACACGGTCATGGCACACCTCCCACGAAGTCGTTGATCAATACCCGGCGGCCAATCCGTCGCGGCGCGAATCGCTCGCCGCCACGTAGCCGTCGACGGCCGGGTCGCCGAGCCGCCAGATGAACTGGCCGCTGCCGAAGTCCATGTAGCTGTCCTCGATGCGGGCGATGCCGTGGCCGCGACGAGCGAGTACGTCGCGCACCGCCTGCGGCATCGTCGGCTCCATGTCCACCTTCAGGGCCGAGTCCCACTTCCAGCGCGGCGCGTCGCAGGCGGCCTGCGGCTGCTGGCCGGCGAGCAGTATGCGCGCCAGCGTCTGCACGTGTCCCTGCGGCTGCATGTCGCCGCCCATGACGCCGAAGCTCATCGCGGGTTCACCGCCGCGCATCAGAAAGGCGGGGATGATGGTGTGGAACGGCCGCTTGTGCGGGGCGACGCAGTTCGGGCTCGCCGGGTCGAGAGAGAAGCCGGCGCCGCGGTTCTGCAGCGAGATGCCGTAGCCCGGGATCACGTTGCCGGAGCCGAAGCCCATGTAGTTGCTCTGGATGAAGCTCACCATCATTCCGTCGGCGTCGGCGGCCGAGAGGTAGATCGTGCCGCCGCGCGGCGGGCTGCCGGCCGCGAACGGCTGCGCCCGCGCCATGTCGATGAGCCGCGCGCGTGACTTCAGGTAGCCGTCGTCGAGCATCTGCGCCGGCGTGACGCGCATCGCCCGCGGGTCGGCGACGAAGGCGTAGGTGTCGGCGAAGGCGAGCTTCATCGCTTCGATCATCAGGTGATGCCAGTCGGCGGAATCGACGGCGTAAGCCGGCAATCCGGCGTGCTTCAGGATCCCGAGGCAGGCGAGCGCGGCGATGCCCTGGCCGTTGGGCGGGATCTCGTGCAGCGTGTAACCGGTGCCGTCATGGCCTTCGACATCGATCGCGATCGTGCCGACCCAGGCGTGCTCGCCGATGAAGTCCCAGCCGGCGGCGAGGTCGGCAGCGGTCATCGCGCCGCCGTGCTCGCCGGCGTGAGCAGCGATCGCCGCCGCGATCTCGCCGCGGTAGAACGCCTCGCCGCCGTGCTCCGCCAGCAGCTTCAGCGTGCGCGCGGCGCCGGGCAGGGCGAAGTGCTCGCCCGGCAGCGGCGCCCGGCCGCGCGGCAGGAAGTGTTCGGCGTAGCCGGGAAACTCGCGCAGCAGCGGCGCCGCCAGATGCCACTTCTCGCTGACCACGCAACTGACCGTGAAGCCGCGCTCCGCGTACTCGATGGCGGGCGCCAGCACATCGGCAAACGGGAGGCGGCCGAAGCGCCCGTGCAGCAATGCCCAGCCGGCTGCCGCGCCCGGAACGGTGACCGAGTCCCAGCCGCGCTTCGGGCGGTTGGCCGGGTCATCGCCGTACCGGCGGCGGAAGTACTCGGGTGTCCACGCCGCCGGCGAGATGCCGCTGGCGTTCAGCCCGTGCAGTGCCCGCCCGTCCCAGACGATGGCGAAATTGTCGGAACCGAGACCGTTGCTGCACGGCTCGGTCTGGGCGATCACCGCCGCGGCGGCGACGGCGGCGTCGACCGCGTTGCCGCCGCGCGCCAGCACCGCCAGCCCGGCCTGCGCCGCCCGCGGCTCGCTGGTGGCGACGACGTTGCGGGCGAACACCGGCCGCCGCGTGGTGAGGTAGGGGTTGGTCCAGTCGAGGGTCATGGCCTGCAATCCGCGGCGGAGGGCCGCCTGCCGCGACGAAACCGTCACCGCGCTGTCGCCAGCGCCGGAATGCGCGACGAACGGGGCCAGGGCGGGACGAAACGGCGGCAGGCCGGAATGAGCGGCGGATTGTGCCAGCAGGCGACGAAAGCGGCCGCTGCAGTTCGCTCCGCGATTCGCGCGCTTCGTCGCAATCGGCTCGCGGCCTGCCCTGCCGCTGCCTACAGTGCGACTCATCGGCAGACGACACCGCCGACCGACGAACCGAGAGAGAAGGAGCCAGCCATGACCACATCGTCCAGGACCGTCCGCTTCGTCAGTGCCGCGATGGCCGTGTTCATGGGCGCCACCCTGGTGCTGGCCAAGGTTCACTTCAGCGACGAGTACACGCGGCTGACGACGCGCACCGACGTGATCGTGCTGCCGGTGGCCGAAGTGATCGGCGAACGCCCGGCCACCAGCCTCGCCGCCACCCCGAGCCAACAGCGCGCCAACTGAGCGGGCGCGGCGAACCGACAACGTCCCCCGAGACGGCTGCCGCTCCCGCGGCGGCCGTGAAAGAGCCCGGCTTCGGCCGGGCTCTTTCGTGTCGTCGGCCCGCGGATCCTGCGACCGAATCTGGCCAAGGCCTGCTTCAGCGTCCATCAGTCCCCGCCGACGACGCCGAGCGCTTCGTCAGTCGGGAACGATCAGCGGCACTCGCGGAAAGTGGCGCCGATAACGGCGCGGGTCGCGGGTCAGGACACCGCAGCCGAGCACGGCAGCGTGGGCGCCGATGAAGAAGTCGGCGAGTACGCTGGTGCGGCTGCCGCCCTCGCGCCGGTACTTGACGAAGGCGCGGCCGGCGAGGAACAGCGCCGGCCGCGGCACTTCGAGCAGGACCAGGCCGAGCCCCTCGATCGCCTCGTCCAGCGCGTCGACCGAGTCGAAGGCCAGCGACAGCTCGGCATAAATCACGGGGTTGATCGCCAGTTCGTGCACCTGCGCCTGCGCGCGCAACTGCGCCGCTGACCAGTCGGCCCAGCCCGGGTCGTCCTCGAAGACGTCGACCAGGACGTTCGTGTCGACGAACAGCATGCACTCAGGCTCGATCGGAGCCGCGCAGCAGCGCCATCAACTCGTCGGTGCGCCACTTGACCTGGGCCTTGCCGCGCGCGGCATCGAAACGGTCGCGCCGGCCCGCCGCGCGCGCGCCGACCTTGTGGACCACGACCTCGCCGGCGCGATTGACGTCGAACTCGACGCGATCGCCCGGCGCGAGGCGCAGCGCCTCCCGGACCCGCTTCGGAATCGTCACCTGTCCCTTGCTGGTGATCGTCGTCGCCATGACCGGCTCCGCTGGTAATACGTGGAGGCTGATTGTATTACCGCGTGCCATCCTCCCATCCGGCTCCCGCTCTCCCGCTGTCCGGTGACGAGGTCCTTGCGCCGCAGCCTAATCCGCTTCCTGGAACGCCTCTTCGCGCCGGCGCTTGATCGCCGGAGCGGCCACCAGCACCACCAGAGCCGCCGCCGTCGCCAGCAGCGCCAGCGACAGCGGCCGGGAGAAGAACACGGTCGCATCGCCGCGCGACAGCAGCAGCGCCCGGCGCAGGTTCTCCTCCATCATCGGCCCGAGGATGAAGCCGAGGATCAGCGGCGCCGGCTCGCAGTCGAGCTTGTAGAACAGGTAGCCGACGGCGCCGAAGACGGCGGTGACGAAGACGTCGAAGGGGTTGTTGTTGATCGAGTAGGCGCCGATGCAGCAGAAGACGAGGATCGCCGGATACAGCCACTTGTACGGCACCTTCAGCAGCTGCACCCAGATGCCGATCAGCGGCAGGTTGAGGATCACCAGCATCAGGTTGCCGACCCACATGCTGGCGATCAGGCCCCAGAACAGCGCCGGGTTGCCGGCCATCACCTGCGGGCCGGGCTGGATGTTGTGGATCGTCATGGCGCCGATCATCAGCGCCATCACCGCATTGGGCGGGATACCCAGGGTGAGCATCGGGATGAAGCTCGTCTGCGCGCCGGCGTTGTTGGCCGACTCCGGCCCGGCGACGCCGCGGATGTTGCCCTGGCCGAACGGCGGGTCGGCCCGGCTGCCCGCGATCTTCTTCTCCAGCGTGTAGGAGGCGAAGGCGGCGAGCAGCGCGCCGCCGCCGGGCAGGATGCCGAGCACCGAGCCGAGCAGCGTGCCGCGGGTGATGGCGCCGGAGGCGTCCTTCAGGTCGCGCCCGGTCGGCCACAGGTTCTTCACCTCGTCGGTGAAGACCTCGCGATGCTCGCGCTTCTCGACGTTGGCGACGATCTCGGCAAGCGCGAACAGCCCCATCGCCACGGCGACGAAGCCGATGCCGTCGGTCAGCTCCGGCACCCCGAAGGCGAAGCGGGCGACGCCCGAGTTGACGTCGGTCCCGACCAGCCCCAGCAGCAGGCCGAGCACGATCATCGCGATCGCCTTGGCGAGGCTGCCGGAGGCCAGCACGACGGCGCCGACCAGCCCCAGCACCATCAGCGAGAAGTACTCGGCTGGCCCGAACTTGAAGGCGAGCTCGACCAGCGGCGACGCGAAGGCGGCGATCAGCAGGGTGGCGAAGCTGCCGGCGACGAACGAGCCGATGGCGGAGATGCCGAGCGCTGCCCCGGCGCGGCCGCGGCGCGCCATCTGGTAGCCGTCGAGGCAGGTGACCACCGACGACGCCTCGCCCGGCAGGTTGACCAGGATCGCGGTGGTCGAGCCGCCGTACTGGGCGCCGTAGTAGATCCCGGCGAGCATGATCAGGGCCGCGGTCGGCTCCAGCGCGTAGGTGAACGGCAGCAGCATCGCCAGGGTGGCCACCGGGCCCAGCCCCGGCAGCACGCCGATCAGGGTGCCGATCAGGGTGCCGGCGAAGCAGTACAGCGCGTTCTTCAGCGTCAGCGCCGTCGCCAGGCCCAGCGCCAGGTGGTCGAGCAGTTCCACGTCCGTATCGAGCCGGCTACGGTGCGACGAATGCCGGCCAGACCGGGATCACCATCCCCAGCCCCCAGACGAAGACGGCCAGCACCAGCATCACCAGCACCACCGCCAGCGGCACGATTTCGCGCAGGCTGAATTCGTGGCTGGCGTAGGCGGAGACGCCGATCAGCACCAGCGCCGCGGCGACCAGCCCGGCAGGGCGCAGCAGCACCCCGAACAGCAGCACCGCGCCGAGCACGACGATGAGCGGCCCGAAGTGGAAGCGCTCGACGTCGCCACGTCGATCGCCGCGCGACAGGCCCCTGACGGCGATCACCAGTCCGAGCACCGCCAGCAGGCCGCCGAGCACGGTCGGGAAGTAGCCCGGACCCATGCGGCTCGCGGTGCCCATCGCGTAGTCGCGGGCGAAGCCGACGAACGCCAGCCCCAGCGCGAAGAACAACACGCCGGACCAGAAGTCCTTCTGGTGCCTGATGCGCACGGGCTGCGGCCGCCGCGGAACCGCCGTCAGTCGACCTTGGCGCCGGAGAACTTCACGACCCGCTCGTACTTGGCGAGTTCGGCCCGGATGAAGAGCGCGAAGTCGCCGGGCGAGGTCGGCGACGGCTCGGCGCCCATCTTCGACAGCCTGTCCTTCATCTCGGCGCTGGCCAGCGCCTTGCGGAACTCGTCGGCGAGGCGGGCGATCACCGGCTGCGGCGTGCCCGCCGGCGCCAGGATTCCGAACCAGGTGGTGACATCGAAGCCGGCCAGGTCCCTGCCGCCGGCCTCGGCCATCGTCGGCAGGTCGGGGAACGACGGCGCCCGCGCGGCGGAGGTCACCGCGAAGACGCGCAGCTTGCCGGCCCGGATGTTGGCCGCCGCCGAGGCGAGGTTGTCGAACATCAGGTCGGTCTGGCCGGCCAGCAGGCCGAGCTGCGCCGGCGCGGCGCCGGCGTACGGGATGTGCACCATCGACACCTTCGCCATCGACTTCAGCAGTTCGCCGGCCATGTGGCCGCCGCTGCCGTTGCCGCCGGAGGCGTACGACAGCTTGCCGGGGTTGCGGCGCATGTAGGCGATCAGCGACGGCACCGAGTCGATGCCGAGCCTGGCCGACGTTTCCGGAGTCATCACCAGCACGTTCGGCACCTGCGCGATCAGCGTGATCGGCGCGAAGTCCTTGATCGGGTCGTACGGCAGCTTCGAGAACAGCCAGGGGTTGATCGCGTGCGTGGCCACGGCGCCGACGACCAGCGTGTAGCCGTCGGCCGGCTGCTTGGCGACGAAATCGACGCCGACATTGCCGCCGGCGCCGGCGCGGTTCTCGACGATCACGGTGCCGAGCGAATCCTTGACCCGCTCGGCCAGCGCCCGCGCCGCGAGGTCGAGCGGGCCGCCGGGCGGGTAGGGCACGACGAGGCGAATGGGTTTGCTCGGGTACGCTGCTGCCTGCGCCAGCGCGGGGTTGGACACGGCCGTCGCGGCGGCAGTAGCGACGAGGGCAAGAAACAGGCGTCGGCGCACGGGGGCTCCTTCGGGGGCGGTTGGCGAGAGGTCGCATTACACCGGATTTCGCGAAACACGAGTGGACAGGGGCACCGATCGGGGGCGGCCGGGCTTCGGCGCCGGGATGGCGCCCGCCGCGCCGCAGCTCGTGACGCAGCGGCTGTACCTCGAACTGGCGTCGCCGGCCCACGCCGCCCTGCACGCGCGGCACTTCATCCGCAACCGCGAGCACTTCGCGCGCTGGAATCCGCCGCTCGAGGATGTCGAGTCCGAAGGCTTCTGGTCGCGGGCGCTGGCGTCGGCGGTGGCCGACTTCGAGGCCGGCCGCAGCGTGCGCCTGGTGGCGCTGCCGCGCGACGCGGCGGCGGAGGTGATGGTGGCGCGCATCAACTTCACGCAGATCGTGCGCGGCGCCTTTCACTCCTGCATGCTCGGCTTCGCCGTCGATCACGAGTACGAAGGCCGCGGCCTGATGACCGAAGCGGTGGCGGCAAGCATCGACTGGCTGTTCGACAGCCTGAACCTGCACCGCGTGCAGGCCAGCCACCTGACGGAGAACGAACGCAGCCGGCGGCTGCTGGCGCGGCTGGGCTTCGTCACCGAGGGGCTGGCGCGCGAGTATCTGTTCATCGCCGGCGCCTGGCGCGACCACGTGATCAACGCGCGGCTGAATCCGCGCTTCGATGCCTCGGTGTTCGACCGCGCCGCCGGCCGCCCGCCGCCGACATCCCCCTGAACGGGCCATGACGATGGAATCCTCCGACAACGACGAGCGCGTCGCGCGCGCCCTGCACCATGCCGGCGGCCAGCCGACCGGCGCGCCGCTGACGCCGCCGCTGGTGCTGACCACTGCCTACGCGCTGCCGGGAGACCCGGCCGGCGACTACCAGTACGCGCGCTGGGCCAACCCGACCTGGACCGCGCTCGACGCGGCGCTGGCCGTGCTCGAGGACGCGCCGGTGGTGACGTTTCCCTCCGGCATGGCGGCGATCGCCGCGGTCTTCTACGGCCTGCTGAGAAGCGGCGACCGCATCCTGCTGCCGGCCGACGGCTACTACACAACGCGGATCCTCGCCGAGCGGTTCCTGCTGCCGATGGGGGTCGGCTTCGACCTCGCCGCCACCGCGGCGCTGGGCGAGCGCTCCTTCGACGGCTACCGGCTGGTGATGATCGAGACGCCGTCGAACCCGGCTCTCGATCTGGCCGACATCGCCGCCGTGGCAGCGCGGGCGAAAGCGGCGGGCGCGATCGTCGTCGTCGACAACACGATGATGACGCCGCTCGGGCAGCGACCGCTCGACCTCGGCGCCGACCTCGTCGTCTGCGCCGACACCAAGGCGGTCAACGGCCACTCCGACGTGCTGTTCGGCCATGTGGCCTCGCGCGAGGCGAAATACCTCGACGCGGTGCGCGACTGGCGCCGCATCGCCGGGGCGATCCCGGGGCCGTTCGAGGCCTGGCTGGTGCACCGGGGCCTCGAGACCCTGGAGCTGCGCTTCGCGCGCATGGGCGAGAACGCGCTGGTGCTGGCGCGGCGGCTGCAGGGCCACCGCGCCGTGCGCGCGGTCGTCCATCCGGGACTGCCGGAGCATCCGGGCTACGCCCTGGCGCGGCGACAGATGCGCGGTTTCGGTTCGATCGTCGGCGTGACGCTGGCCGACAGGAATGCGGCCGAACGCTTCATCGGCGCCTGCCGCTTCGTGCGGCCGGCGACCAGCTTCGGCGGGCTGCATACCAGCGCCGAGCGGCGCGCGCGCTGGGGCGATCAGGTGGCGGAGGGCTTCATCCGGCTGTCGGTCGGCTGCGAACCGATCGAGCCGCTGTGGCGGGACATCGCGCAGGCGCTCGACGCGCTGTGATCGCTGTCTGGACCGGCGTCGTCGGTGAGGCTAGCGGCGCGTCCAGCGCAGCGGCTTCGATCCGGTGTCGCGCTCGATCAGGCCCTTGGCTTCCAGGTCGAGTTGCACCGTCTTCAGCCACCACATCGCCTTGGCACCACCGGGCCACAGGGCGGGCGGCAGATGCGGGGCCGCCGCCTGCGCCATCTCGGCCTGCGTCAGCCCGGGGCGGCGCTTCGGCAGCACCTTCAGCAGCACCGCGCGCATCGCCAGGTACTTCTCGGCGTCGACGTTGCTCGACCTGCCGGGCGTGTTGATGTTCTCGACGCGGATCGATCCGGGCTTCATCGTGATCACCTCCCCTGTCGGTGCGGACTTTCCTGCCGATGCCGGCGCGGGCCGAAACGCGAGTTCAGGCGTCGGCAAGCGGCTCGAAGCCATCGCCGATCAGCGCCGCCTCGGACGCCGTCGCCGGCCGCGATTCGACGCCGTCCACGCGCGCCGAACGCGGGCCGTGCCGCGACCAGCGCAGCATCGCCGCCACCGACGCCTCGTCGCCGTCGACGACCGCCTCCACCCGCCCGTCGCGCCGGTTGCGGACCCAGCCGCGCACGCCGTGCTCCAGCGCCGCTTCGCACATCGACCAGCGGAACCCGACCCCCTGCACGCGGCCGAAAATGAGCAGATGCAGCGCCGCCATCGCCCCGCGGTTACACGATGCCGCGCGAACGCAGCGCGGCGATGGCGTCGGCGTCGAGCCCGGCCAGTTGGCCGAGCACCTCGTCGGTGTGCTCGCCGAGCAGCGGCGGCGGCCGGCGATAGTCGGGCGGCGAGCCGCTCATGCGGATCGGCATGCCGACCAGCGGCACCGAACCCGCGGTCGGGTGCGGCAGGTCGATCCGCAGGCCGCGCGCCACCGCCTGCGGATCGGCCAGCGCCTGGGCGATCGAGTTGATCGGCCCGCAGGGCACGCCGGCGGCTTCGAGCCGTTCGGCCCACACGGCGGCCGGCTTCCCGCGCACGATCGCCTCCAGCAGCGGCACCAGTTCGGCGCGGTTGCGCACGCGGTCGGCGTTCCTGGCGTAGCGCGGGTCGGCGGCGAGGTCCGGCCGGCCGGCGACCTCGCAGAACTTGGCGAACTGGCCGTCGTTGCCGACCGCGATCACGACGTCGCCGTCGGCCGCGTGGAAGACCTGGTAGGGCACGATGTTCTGGTGTGCGTTGCCGGCGCGCCCGGGCGATTTTCCGGTGGTCAGGTAGTTGGTGTTCATGTTGGCGAGCATGGCGATCGCCGAATCGAGCAGCGCCATGTCGATGAACTGGCCGGCGCCGCTCGCCTGGCGCTGCACCACCGCGGCGAGGATCGCCACCGCCGCGTACATGCCGGTCATCAGGTCGGTGATCGCCACCCCGGCCTTCTGCGGGCCGCCGCCCGGCAGGTCGTCGCGCTCGCCGGTGATCGACATGAAGCCTGCCATCGCCTGAATGATGAAGTCGTAGCCGGCGCGATCCCTGTAGGGACCGTCCTGGCCGAAGCCGGTGATCGAGCAGTAGATCAGGCGCGGATTCAGCGCCGCCAGCCGTGCGTAGTCGAGGCCGTACTTCGCCAGCTGGCCGACCTTGTAGTTCTCGACCAGCACGTCGCTCGCCGCGGCCAGCGTGCGCACGATCTGCTGCCCCTCGGGCTTGCCGATGTCGACGGTGACCGAGCGCTTGCCGCGGTTGGCTGCCAGGTAGTAGGCCGCCTCGGAGGTGTCGCGGCCGTGCGCGTCCTTCAGGTACGGCGGCCCCCAGGCGCGGGTGTCGTCGCCGGCTCCGGGCCGCTCGACCTTGATCACGTCGGCGCCGAGGTCGGCGAGCAGCTGCGTGCACCACGGGCCGGCGAGGACACGGGTGAGATCCAGCACGCGCAGGCGGCCGAGGGCGGTGGTCATGGGGTCGCGAAGGGCGAGGCGGCGGCAAGCTTATCGCGGGCTTGCGCTAATGTTCGCCGCCTGCTCGCCGAACCCCGATGGCCCGCAAGCTTCCGCCCTGGCTGTTCAAGCTGCGCCTGAACCTGTGGCCGCCCTATCTCGGCGCCGGCATCCGCGTGCGGCGCATCGCGCCCGACTTCCGTGAGATCGTGGTCGAGATGCCGCTGCGCTTCTACAACCGCGGCTGGCACGGCACCCACTTCGGCGGCTCGCTGTACGCGATGACCGATCCCTTCTTCGCGCTGATGGTGATCATGAACCTGCCCGACGGGTACCTGGTGTGGGACCGGTCGGCATCGATCGAATTCATCGCCCCGGGCCGTTCGCGGATGCGCGCCACCTTCACCCTCGAGGCCGACGATCTCGACCGCATCGTCCGCATGACCGACAGCGGCGACAAGCACCTGCACCTGTTCCGCGCCGATGTCGTCGACGACGAGGGGCTGGTGGTGGCGAAGGTCGAGAAGATCGTCTACGTGCGGCGACAACGGAGCAGGGCTTGACGGGCGAAGGACGGCGCGGCGGCGGACTGCCGGCGGCGCGAGGCGCGGGCGACCGATGAGTCACTTCCGTCCCTGGCCGTGGCCGCGCGTCCTCGCCCACCGCGGCGGCGGCACGCTGGCGCCGGAGAACACGCTGGCGGCGATCCGCCGCGGCTTCGAACTCGGCTTTCGCGGCATCGAATGCGATGCACGGCTGTCCCGCGACGAGGTGCCGGTGCTGATCCACGACCGCACGCTGGAGCGGACCACCAACGGGCACGGCGCGGTGGCCGATGCCGGCGCCGCCGATCTGGCGCGGCTGGACGCGGGCGGATGGTTCGACCGGGAATTCCGCGGCGAACCGCTGCCGACCCTGGAAGCGGCGATTGCGTTCTGCCGCGCGCGCGGCATCTGGATCGACCTCGAGATCAAGCGGCTGCCGGGCCAGACCGCCCGCGTCGGCCGAGTGGTCGCGCGGACGGTGGCGCGGGGCTACGCCGATGCGCTGCGCGCCGGCGGCGATCGGGCGGAGAACGTCTCGCCCGCGGTGCCGCTGCTGTCGTCGTTCGGCCGCGAGGCGCTGCTGGCGGCGCGCGAGGCGGCGCCCGACGTGCCGCGCGGATGGCTGGTTGCGGGCATTCCGCCGGACTGGCAAGCCGAGCTGGCGGCGCTCGGCTGCGTCAGCCTGCACGTCGATCACGAAACCCTGACGCGGCCGGCGGTGCGGCAGGTCAAGGACGCGGGCTACTGGCTCTTCTGCTACACGGTCGACGATCCGCGGCGCGCCAGCGAGCTGTTCGACTGGGGCATCGACGCGCTCTGCACCGACCGCATCGACCTCGTCGGTCCCGGTCCCGCCTGAGCGCCGGCGGCGCCAGCCGGCTCGCGCCGGCGGCGGACGCCTCGCCTCCGTCTCCGCGCAGTCAGCGCTTGCCCATCCCGCGCTGCCGTGCGCACTCGTTCCGCCGCTTGTGTACGCTAGCAGCGGTCCAATGCCCGTTCCCGATGTCCGCCTCCCCAGTCATCCGCAAGGCCAAGCAGCCGGGCGATTCGCCGGCCAGCGGCGGCGAGGCATGCGCGCATTGCGGTGATGCGCTCGCCGGGCTGAAGGTCGTCACGCGGACCATCGGCGGCCGCAAGCGCGATTACTGCTGCCTCGGCTGCGCCTTCATCGCCGAGCAGCTGCACCTGGCGCGGGCCTCGGACGCCGACCGCGTCGCGCTCGAAGCCTCGCTGGCGCAGGGACCGGTCCGGCGCGAGGTGCCCGCGGGAGCGCGGGCGCAGATCGAGGTCCGCGGCATGGTCTGCGCCGCCTGCGGACTGCTGATCGAGCACCGGCTGCGCCGGACCGAGGGCGTGTCGAGCGCGCATGTCGATTTCGCCGCCCAGCGCGCATATGTCGGCTTCGATCCGCAGCGCACCGACGCGGCCGGGATCCGGCGAGTGATCGAGCGTGCCGGCTACCGCACCGACGAGGACGGCAGGGGCGAGGCCCGCCGCGGCCGCATCGAGCTGCTGCGGGTGCTGCTCGCCTGGCTGATGATGATGCAGGTGATGATGCTCGCGGTGCCGGCGTACGTCGCCCGGCCGGGCGACATCCCCGACGACATCCAGCAGCTGCTGCGGCTGGCGCAACTGGTGCTGACGGTGCCGGTGCTGCTGTTCTCGGCGGTGCCGATCCTGCGCGGCGCCTGGAGCCAGCTGCGCGCCGGGCCGATCGGCATGGACCTGCCGATCGTGCTCGGGCTGACGGCGGCGTTCGCGGCCAGCGCCTGGGCGACGATCACCGCGCACGGCCCGGTGTACTTCGACTCGATCACGATGTTCGTCGCCCTCGTGCTCGGCGTGCGCTGGCTGCAGGCGCGGGCGCTGCGGGTGGCACGCGGCCATCTGGACCAGGCGCAGCGGCGGGCGCGGCTGACGGCGCGGCGGCTGCGCGGCTTCCCGGCGTCGCTGGCCACCGAGTCGGTGGCCGCCGATCAGCTGCTGGTCGACGACCACGTGCTGGTGCCGGTCGGCGAAACGGTGCCGGCCGACGGCTTGATCGTGCAGGGCACCTCGTCGGTGTCGCAGGCCTGGCTCACCGGCGAGGCGACCCCGATCGAGAAGCAGGATGGCGCCCCGGTGCTGGCCGGCAGCGTCAACCTGGAGCAGCCGCTGGTGGTGCGCGTGACCCGGGCCGGCGAGGCGACCTCGCTGGCGGCGCTGCGGCGGCTGGTCGATGATGCCGGCCTGGAACGCCCGCGCATCGTTGAGACCGCGAACCGGATCGCTGTCGCCTTTCTCTGGGTGGTGCTGGCGGTGACGGCGGCCACCGTCGCCGGCTGGTGGTGGATCGACCCGTCGCAGGCGCTGCCGTCGGCGGTGGCGGTGCTGGTGGCCACCTGCCCCTGCGCGCTGTCGCTGGCGGCGCCGGCGGCGCTGGCCGCGGCGCAGTCGGCACTCGCCGAGCGCGGCGTGCTCACCGCGCGCGGCGCGGCGCTGGAGGCGCTGGCCGGCATCGACGTGCTCGCCTGCGACAAGACCGGCACCTTGACCACCGCCGAGCCGGCGCTGACGCGGATGATTCCGCTGCGTGGCCTGCGCAACGCCGACGTGCTGGCGATGGCGGCGGCGCTCGAATCGGTGGCCGCGCATCCGTTCGCCCGCGCCCTGGCGCAGGCGGCCGAGAACATCGCCGTGCCGGTGCCGCAGGAGGTCGTCATCACGCCGTCGGCCGGCATCGAGGGCACCGTCGCCGGGCGGCGGCTGCGCATCGGCAAGATCGAGTACGCGCTGGCGCTGGCCGGCGAGGCCGGAGCCAGCGCCTGGGCGCGCCGCTGGCCGGCCCTGGCGGCGCAGATCCCGCGCGACGACAGCGTGATCGCGCTCGCCGATCAGCAGGGGGCGCTGGCGCTGTTCGCCTTCGGCGAGTCGATGCGGCCCGACGCGGCGGCGCTGGTCGAGGCGGCGCGGGAGAACTCGGCCGAGGTGATCCTCGTCTCCGGCGACCGCGCCGGCGCCGTCGAGCGCGTCGCCCGTGCGCTCGGCATCGAGCGCGCCTACGCCCAGCAGACGCCGGCGAGCAAACGCGAGCTGGTGGCGCAGCTGCAGGGGGCGGGGCGCCGCGTGGCGATGCTCGGCGACGGCTTCAACGATGCGCCGGTGCTGGCGCAGGCCGACGTCTCGATCGCGCTCGCCGAGGGCGCGGCGCTGGCGCAGGCGCGGGCGGACTTCATCGTGCTCGGCCCGCGCGCCGGCGACGTGGCGCATCTGCTGCGCACGGCGCGGCGCGGCATGCGCATCGTGCGCGAGAACTTCGCCTGGGCCCTCGCCTACAACCGCGGCGCCATACCCCTGGCGGCATTCGGCTACCTGTCGCCGGCGCTGGCCGCGGTCGGCATGGCGGCGAGTTCGGCGCTGGTGGTGGCCAACGCCCTGCGCGCGCGGCGCTGAGCGCCCGCCGGCGAACGGGCCGCGCCCACGGTTCTGCCCGCGAACCGGCTGCCGATGGACTCGCTGTACCTGCTGATCCCGCTGTCGGTGGTGCTGATCCTGGCGATCGGCGGCCTGCTGGTGTGGGCGGCGATGAGCGGCCAGTTCGAGGGTCTCGACGAGGAAGGGCGCCGCATTCTCGACGACGAGGCGGCGTCGGAGCGCGCCGGCCCGGACGCGGCGCCGCCGGACCGCGAGGGCTAATGCCGGTCCGCCATGACGCCGGCGGGGTCGCCGGCCGGACGGATTTGACCTGCATCAACCTTGGAGGGGAGGCGCTGCGTACGATCCGCAGCGTTCATCGCCCGGCGCCCGCACCTGCCCGGCGTACCGAAGCCGGGACAGGGGTGGTGTGCCTGCGGTATTCTTGATACCGGTATGGGTATTTAAACCGATTGACACCGTTGCCGGACATCCAGGGGGAGCACTGTCCATGAGCAGATCCGCAGCAATGACCTACGACTACGGCGTCGTGCGCGCCTTCTCGATCATGACCGTGGTCTGGGGCATCGTCGGCATGCTGGTCGGCGTCATCATCGCCGCCCAGATGGCCTGGCCCGAGCTGAACATGGGCATCCCCTGGCTCAGTTTCGGCCGCCTGCGGCCGCTGCACACCAACGCCGTGATCTTCGCCTTCGGCGGCTGCGCCCTGTTCGCCACCAGCTACTACGTCGTGCAGCGCACCTCGCAGGTGCCGCTGTTTCTCAACGGCCTGGCCTGGTTCACCTTCTGGGGCTGGCAGCTGGTGATCGTGCTGGCGGCGGTGACGCTGCCGCTGGGCATCACCACCAGCAAGGAATACGCCGAACTCGAGTGGCCGATCGACATCCTGATCGCCCTGGTCTGGGTCGCCTACGCGATCGTCTTCTTCGGCACCATCGCCAAGCGCAAGGTCTCGCACATCTACGTCGCCAACTGGTTCTTCGGCGGCTTCATCCTGACGGTGGCGCTGCTGCACATCGTCAACAGCGCCGCGATGCCGGTCAGCCTCACCAAGTCGTACTCGGCCTACCCGGGGGCGATCGACGCCATGGTGCAGTGG
>CAYLZU010000009.1:17818-24571 GCA_964388005.1 uncultured Burkholderiaceae bacterium | reverse complement strand
CAGGAAGTGGGTGGCGCAGGAGATGCACGGGTCGTAGTTGCGGATCACCGTCTCGGCGCGTGCGCGCAGCGCCTCGGCCGGGCTGTCCAGCCCCGCGGCCTCGATCGACAGGCGCAGGTCTTCCTCGATGCGCGCCTGGTTCTGGCTCGTCGGCGGCACGATGCGGCAGGCCGTGACGCGGCCTTCCGCGTCCGTTTCCCACTGCTGCCACAGCAGGCCGCGCGGCGCCTCGGTGCAGCCGAAGCCGACGCCGGCGCGGCTGCGCGGCTCCACCCGCGGCGAGTCGGGCAGGCGGTAGTCGTCGAGGATGCGCAGCGCCTCGATCAGCGCGTAGTGCACCTCGACGGCGCGGGCGACGATGCTGTGGTACGGGTTGCTGCTGGGGAAAGGCACCTCGGTGCGGACCAGGTTGCGGCGCACCTGCACCGGCAGCAGGTCGAGATTCAGGTTCAGCCGCGCCAGCGGGCCGACCAGGTACGGCTGGCCGCGATGCAGCGAGTACAGCGCCGTCGAGGTGGCGACGTGCTGTTCGGCGAAGTGCTCCGCGTACTCGCCGATGGCGATGTCCAGGCCCTCGGAAGAGACGATCCGGCCTTCGTTCAGCGGGTACTCGGTCGGATGCCGCAGCGCCACGCTGATGAAGTGCTGGCGCGCATGCGGCAGCGCCAGCGACGCCGTCCAGCGCACCAGTTCCTCGGCCAGAGGCACGGCGTCGTGCAGTCGGCTGCGCAGTTGCGAGATCGCCGCCAGGCTCGGGGCGCGGTGAAAGCCGCCGATGCAGGTGCCGACCGGATGCACCGAGCGGCCGCCGAGCAGCGCCATGATCTCGTTGCCGAGGTGCTGCAGGCGCAGGCCGCGGCGGACCTCGTCCGGATACTCGCGCGCCATGGCGGCCGCGTGCGGAAAGCCGAGGAAGTCCGGCGCCGCCAGCAGGTGGATGTGCAGGCAGTGGCTCTCGATCCACTCGCCGCAATAGAGCAGCCGGCGCATGTCGCGCACCCAGCCGCCGGGCTGGATGCCGGCGATCGACTCCAGCGCGTGCACCGCGCTCATCTGGTAGGCGACCGGGCAGATGCCGCAGATGCGCGCCACCAGGTCCGGCATTTCGGCGGCCGGCCGGCCCTCGACCAGCTTTTCGAAGAAGCGCGGCGGCTCGAAGATCCGCAGCCGCGCCGCCGCCAGCCTGCCGCCGTCGATCTCGAGGTCGAGCGCGCCCTCGCCCTCGACCCGGGCCAGCAGCGGCACGTTGATCTTCAGCGAACGGCCTTCACTCATCGCCGCGCTCCTTCAGGGCCGCGAATTCCGGCGCCGCGCTGTGGATGGCGAGGAAGCGCTGCCGGATGTCGCGTCCGGAAAGCCCCAGCCCGCGCATCCTCGCGGCGAGCGCGGCGACGTTCGGCGACTCCGCCGGCCCGGAGCAGCCATAGCAGCCGCGGCCCTGCGCCGGGCACAGCACGCCGCAGTCGGTGGTGGTCACCGGGCCCATGCAGGGCAGCCCGTGCGCGACCACCACGCACACGTGGCGCTGGCGCTTGCATTCGATGCACAGCTTGTCCCGGCTCGGCGCCGGCGACACGCCGGCGAGAAGATCGTGCAACGCGGTGAGCACCTGGCGCGCGTTCACCGGGCAGCCCCACAGCTCGAGGTCGACGCGCACGTGCGCCGAAAGCGGCGTGACGCGGTCGAGCACGCTGATGTGCCTGGGCTCCGCGTACACCGCACGCGTCCAGGCCGGCGCATCGGCGAGGTTGCGCAGGGCCTGGATGCCGCCGCTGGTGGCGCAGGCGCCGAGGGCGATCAGATATCTCGAACGCTCGCGGACCGCCTTGATGCGCTCGAGCTCGTGCGGGGTGGACACGCTGCCTTCGACGAGCGCGATGTCGACCTCGGCCTCCTCGTCCATTGCGCCGAATTCGGCGAAGTGCACGATGTCGAGGCGCTCGGCAAGATCGAGCAGGCTCTCGCCGAGATTGAGGAGGGCGAGCTGGCAGCCGTCGCAGGAACTGAACTTGTGTACGGCGAGGCGGGGACGGCGTGCGAACAACGGCGGCGACAGCGACAACGGACTTCTCCTGCGTGCAGCGACGTGGAGAATAGATTCGCGCAGGGCGCTTATGGCTTGAGCCAACGCAAACCTTGGCGCGCCGAGTCGACGCTGCCACGCCGACCGCACCACTGCGGTGCGGAGTCGTGCGCCGACGTCACCTTGATGTCCTGTCGGTAATGGGGTCGCTAGCGTTGTGAACGGAGGCCACCGCCCGCGAGGCGGGACGGCGTCACTTCGAAAGCAGCTGGATCTGCCAGACGTCCTTTCTGCTCGCGTTCACGAGCGGCCGCAGCGCCAGCATGCCGGTGCGGCCGATGCTCTTCTCCAGGTAGCGCAGCTCGGCCAGCCGGTCGCGCGTCGCCTCGTCAAGTTTCACCGGGAAGCCGCTTTCCCGCAGCATCAGCACGCCCTTGGCGCGCATCGCCAGTTCGGTGTGCACGCGCAGGTAGCACAGCAGGTCGGCGACGATCGGCCCCTCGAAGCGGTCGCGCAGCGTCGTCAGGTAGCGGCCGACCGGCGCCTCGGAGAAACGGCCCGACTCGATCAGCCCGATCATCTCGGCGTCGCGGTCGAAGCCGCGGCCGAGCCACTCGCCGACCGCCCTCTCGCTGCGCATGAACACCGCGTACAGCAGTGGCGGCAGCGCCAGCAGCACCGTCAGCGTCGACAGTTTCGGCGACAGGAACATGTGGTTGAAGGCCGAGTGCAGCACGATGGCCAGCAGCAGTCCGGGCAGGAACAGATGCGGCGCCTCGGTGCCGCTGCGGTCGCGCAGCGCCAGCCCCATGATCGCGAAGATCGCGGTGGCGCCGCCGTGCATCAGCGCCGTGCCGAAGCCGCGCACGATCCACACGCCGAGCCCGGCCTGCGGCACCAGCTGGTGGTAGTACGCGTTCTCGATCACCGCGAAGCCGGCGCCGACGGCGAAGCCGAGGATCGCCGCATCGACGAGGAAGCCGATGCGGTTGGCGCGGATCAACGCTGCGATCACCAGGCCCTTGGCGAACTCCTCCACCACTGGGCCGCCGTAGCGGGAGTAGGCCGCGAGCGGCGCGTCGAGCCACTCGATCAGCCAGCCGTTGACGAGCCAGCACAACGCCGCCACCAACGCGCCGGCGACGACGGTGGCGATCACCGTGCGCAGCCGCACCAGCTTGTAGCTCTCGAACGCGAGGAGCAGCGCCAGGAAGGTCAGCACCGGCAGGATGCCGACGGCGAGCGCGAGCAGGGCTTCGGTCATGCGCGGGTGCCGCCGCTCACATGATCTTCAGCGACACCATCCACTCGCCGCCGGATCGCTTGCCGTCGCCGAAGCCGATGGCGTAGCCGACCGACAGAGTCGTCTCGTACCAGTGCAGCACCGAGAAGCGGAGGTCGAGCTGCGCGCCGACGTTGCCGTACTGCGCGCGGCTGGCGCTGCGGTTCGGATCGGTCCACAGCGCGGTGGCGAACAGGGCCGGCCGCAGCCAGGCGAGGTGAAAGGCCGGCGTGCCGACCGACTCGAAGACATAGGGCGTGACGTTCCACTCGATGAGCGCGCGGCCGAAGCTCTGCGCGCTGATGGCGTCGATGCCGAAGCCGGGCAGCCTGTCCCAGTCGCGGTAACGCCGGACCTTGCCGCCGTCGACGTAGTTGTTGCCGAAGCTGCCGAAGTGGAAGTTGGCGTTGGCCAGTTGCCGCTCGCCATCGATCCAGCCGGCAGCGGTGCGCAGCCACAGCGACGAGCCGGGCAGCGGCAGGCTCCAGCCGTGGTCGAGGGTGCCGAGCAGGTTCCATGCCGTCTCCGCGGACGCCTGGCTGAAGCCGCCGAGCGCCGACCACTTCGTGCCCTTCAGGTCGTCGGCGGCGCCGCGCGAGCGCGCGATGTCGGTGTACCGCAGGCCGGTGGCTGCCTCGAACATCCGGTCGAAGGTGGTGGGGATGTTCTGCGCCTGCGGCAGCGTGTCGATGCGGTCGTAGTAGGCCAGTTCGGTGACCCACTCCAGCCGGCGCGGGTCGTCGTAGACGAGGAAATGCTCGTGGCCGCCCCGGGCCGCGAAGCCCTTGCGGCTGACCTTGGTCGGTCCGAAGATGTCGTAGAAGTCCGAGCGGTTGAAGGCGACGTTGCCCCACCACTGGAGATAGCGGCCGTCGATCATCACGTGCGCCCATTCGTTGCCCGACAGGTTGCCGTAGGGCGTGATGGCCGCGGTGACGCCGAGGGTGGCGAAGCCGAGCGGATCGGCGAAGTTGAAGCGGTAGCCGGCGCCGACGAAGTCCTTGTAGCCCTGAAGCACCGGGTAGGCGTTGTCCAGCGCGAGGTGTCCAAGCGGCCGGTATGGCCCCTGGTGCAGGATCAGTTTTTCCTCGTCGACCGCGCCTGGCGGATCGACCTGCCACTTCGTCACCTGCGGGTGCTTCTCCGCCATCACGGTGCCGAGGAAGCGGATCGCGCTGGCGTCCTTGACCGGCGCCGGTTCGATCACCGCCGGCACGAAGCCTTCCGAGGTGTAGGCAAGCACGACCAGGCGGCCGTCAGCGAGCGGAAAGGGGCGGAAGAAGTCGGTGTCGGTGTTCGACACCGCCTCGACCTCGCCGCTGGCGATGTCGAAGCGGAAGATGTTCGACACGCCGGTGTAGTAGCTGCTGCCGTAAAGGTGGCGTCCGTCGCGGGAGAAGACGAAGCTTTCGGGCACCGACTGGCCGAAGTCGTGCTGCGCCTTCGGCGTCAGGTCGCCGGCGGCGATTCTGTCCATCTCCCACACGCGCAGGAACTGGTCGCCGTTGACTTCGGCCACCGAGGCCGACAGCAGGCGGCCATCGGGCGAGACGTCGAGGTCGTAGGGCACCACGCCGTACGGAAAGACGTGCAAGGCCGTCCACTCGGTGTACGGATGCGCAATCCGCACCAGCACGGCGTAGCCGTTGGCATGCCGCACGCCGAGCAGTGAACGGTCGGCCGCATTGAAGGCGATCTCGCCGATGCGCGCGTTTTCCAGCAGCAGGCGCGTCTCGCCGCCGCGCACGTCGACCGCCATCAGGTTGCGGCTGCCCAGGTTGTCGGAGGTGAAGAAGGCGGTGCCGGTGGCGGGATCGAACGCGAACGAGCCGACCTTGTAGAGCATCGCCTTCTTGATCTCGGCAAGCTGCCGCACGGTGCCGTCGCGGGTGTTGACGGCGCCGACATGATCGGGGGCGCCGGGCCGGCGGAAGCCGCCATACAGCTCGCCGGTGGCCTCGTCGAAGTGCACGCGCGAGATGCTGCCGAGCGGGCGGTCGGTGAGCTTGCGGTGCGGCGTGACCGGAAACCGGCGGATCGCGGCCAGGTTGGCGCGCTGGAAGTCCCGCTCGTAGGCGATCCACTGCTGCCAGGCGTCCTCCAGCGGAATGCCGAAGACGAGGCGGAACTGGTCGGCGTAGTGGCGCGCGCTTCCTTCGTCGCGGCGAATCCAATGCAGCACCTGCTCCGGCGAATAGGTCAGCGCCAGCCAGGTCATGAAGCGGGTGCCGTAGAGGTAGGCGTTGGCGCCGGCCTGGAAGTCGGAGCGCACGCCGTAGGACTCGAGACCGAACGGGTCGAAGAACCGCGCGCCTTCGCGGACCATGGCGCGGAAGACCATCTCGTCGTAGCCGCCCTGGGCGCGGCCGAGGCCGCCGCCCATCCAGGTCTCGGCGAACACCGCGCCGCCTTCGAGATACCACCGCGGAACGTTGAAGCGCGGCACCGTCAGGTAGCTGTACAGCAGCGACTCCGGCTGGGCGGGGGTCGGCGTGACCTTGCCGAGGAAGATCCGCCGCCAGAGGCGGTCGTCGTCGTTGGCGAGATCGCCCTGCACGACGTGAACGAGTTCGTGGTTCATCAGCGAATACAAGCGCTCGCTGGCCGGGTAGGTCTCGAAGGCGTGCGACAGCGGCGCGATGTCGAAGAACAGCCGGTTGCGCGGCATCGCGGTGGCTGAAGCGTGGCCGAAGTCGGCCTGATCCTTCAGCAGCACCGTCGTCGGCTCCGATGGCGTCCAGCCGAACATCCTGCGCTGCCACGCTGCCGAGTTGGTGAAGGTGCGGGTCGCGTGCGGGGCGAGGTAGCCGAGCGGCTCGAACCAGATCAGCCGCAGGTCCGGCGTCTCGAGATAGGTCATGCCGAGCGGGTTGTCGTCGGGCTCGGCGCGCGCGACGGCGCCGATCAGCAGGCCAAGGGCGAGGCCGGCCGCGCGGGCGACGCGCTGCGCCACGGATTGCGGATGGGTTGCCGACAAGCGCAAACCGCCGGCCCTCGCGGACCGGCGGTCAGGTTTTTGGGATCGAGGTCGTGAATTACTTGCCGGCGCTCTGGGCGGCGTTGCGCGCCCCGCTTTGTGCCGCGTTCTGGGCCGCACTCTGCGCCGCGTTCTGGGCGGCGCTCTGAGCAGCATTCTGAGCCGCGTTCTGAGCAGCATTCTGAGCCGCGTTCCGAGCAGCATTCTGCGCGGCGCTTTGGGCTGAGTTCTGGGCTGAGTTCTGCGCCGCGCTCCGCGCGCCGCTTTGTGCCGCATTTTGAGCCGCACTCTGCGCTGCGTTCTGGGCCGCATTCTGGGCCGCGTTCTGAGCGGCGTTCTGAGCGGCGTTCTGAGCGGCGTTCTGAGCGGCGTTCTGAGCGGCGTTCTGGGCCGCGTTCTGCGCGGCGTTCTGGGCCGCGTTCTGCGCGGCGTTCTGCGCGGCGTTCTGCGCGGCGTTCTGCGCGGCGTTCT
>CAYLZU010000009.1:17623-17718 GCA_964388005.1 uncultured Burkholderiaceae bacterium | reverse complement strand
CGTTCTGCGCGGCGTTCTGCGCGGCGTTCTGCGCGGCGTTCTGCGCGGCGTTCTGAGCGGCGTTCTGCGCGGCGTTCTGAGCGGCGTTCTGAGCG
>CAYLZU010000009.1:167-17523 GCA_964388005.1 uncultured Burkholderiaceae bacterium | reverse complement strand
GCGTTCTGGGCGGCGTTCTGGGCGGCGTTCTGGGCGGCGTTCTGGGCGGCGTTCTGGGCGGCGTTCTCGGCTCCCGGCTGGCCGCCGGCCGTCGCCGAACCGCTGCCCTGCGAACTGCCGCTCGGTCCGCCGACCTTCACGTCTGCCGAACCCGGCTGCGGTGCGCGGACGCGCTGCGCCGGGGCAATCGTGCCGGTGGCGTTCTCACCGGAGGTCGGGAACTGGATCACGCCACCCAGGAACAATGCAGCAACCGCGGCGGCGACGCCGCCGGTGATCCACAGCCCACGCTTGCTCGTACTCATTTGCTGACTCCCCCAATTGGACTCGGATGGTGTCCGAGAGGTGGTGGCCGGTCCGGCCGACTTGCGGACGATGATGTCCGATCCTGATGGGCCAATTACACCCGAGTTCGAAAAAGGTTGGCGTGTTTGCGCCGCTGTTTCGCTGCTGCGATGCAGTGCAGACATGACGCGATCGGCGAAACCTGCCGGCGGCTCTTGGCGCGGCACTTGCGCCAGCGCCCCGAAGAGGCGGCGCAACTGGTCGAACTCGGTCCGCGCGCCGGCATCGGCAGCCAGCAGCCGATCGAGTTCGACGCGCTCGTCGCTGGTGGCCGCTCCATCCAGAACGGCGTGCATCAATCGGTTCGTCTCGGGGCTGGCCACGTCTAGATCTCCGGCAGCATGGCGCGCAGGCGCTGGCGCGCCTCGAACAGCCGCGACTTCACCGTCTTTTCGTCCAGATCGAGCACGTCGCCGATCTCCCGGTAGGACAGCTCGGAGAAGTGGCGCAGGGTCAGCACGGTGCGATCGGTGACATTCATCTTCATCAGCGCTGCCCGGACGAGACTCGATCGCCGCCCCGCCACCAGCCGCTGCTGCGGATCGACGCCATCGTCGTCGGCAAAGTCGGCATCCTCGTCGAGCGCTTCCTCGCGATCCGTTCGGCGCCGCATGTTGAGCGCCTCGTTGACCGCCATCCGGTAGATCCAGCTGAACAGCTTGTGCTGCGGGTCGTAGTCATCGGACTTCTCGGCCAGGCGCATGAACACGGTCTGCGCCACGTCTTCGGCATCGTTGGCATTGCGCAGCACCCAGAACGCGGCGTTGTACACCGGCCGCTGGTACTTCAGCACCAGCCGCCGGAAGGCGGCGACATCGCCGCCGCGGTACTGCCGCAGCAGGGTCTGGTCGTCGTCCTCCTGCACAAGTACACCCGAGGGCGGCAAAAGTTGGGGCAGTCCCCTACCTCGCCGGTTCGATCTCGAAGATCTGGTCGAAGCCGGCGTAGACCAGGATGTCGTTCAGGTGCTTGCCGACCCCCGCCAGCCGCAGCTTGCCGCCGCTGCCCATCAGCCGCTTCTGCGTCTTCAGGAGCACTCCGAGACCGGCGCTGGAGATGTACTCGAGCTTGCTGGCGTCCAGCGTGACCGTGCCCTGCACCCGGTCCAGGAACTCCTGCGCGGCCGGCGCCTGGGCGGCATCCAGCCGGCCGGCGACCACCACGACGCCTTCACCCCCCGATTCGATCGTCAGCATCGTTCCCACCCAGATTGTCGGCCGCCGGACGGGCGCCAGCGGTTGTCTTGCGGAACATGATCCGCGATTCCCGCCGTTCAGGCGAGTACGTGTACTCCAGCGCATCGACCAGCCGGCGCGTCAGGTGCAGCCCCAGCCCGCCCGGAGTGCGTTGTTCGAGCGGCAGGGTCAGGTCGGCATCCGGAGTCCGGGTCACGTCGAACGGCGGAACGTCCGCGTCGATGACCGTGACCTGCACGCCGCCGGCGATGGCGTCGATGTGGATCGTCACCGGCGAAGTGCTCCCCGCGCCGTACTTCACCGCGTTGGTGAACAGTTCCTCGATCGCGAACTCGACCGCCGGCAGCAGGTCGCGATCGAAGCCGCGACGGTCGAACACCGCCGAGGTGAAGGCGACGATGTCGGCCAGCGCGTCGATCCGGCGATCGAAGCGGCCGGAGTCTCCGGTCGGCGTGGCGCAGGTGGCGGGCATGGGCGCGAATGATCCCCCGGCCGTCGGTCAGAGGCAATCGTCGCCGCCGCCGTGCCGGGCTCATCCTCGGGAGGCGCGCGGCCCGCTGTCGACTGGCGCGAAGCGGAACGGCGCCGACAGCGCCCGGACGATGAGTTCGTCCCGCTTGTACAGGTCGGGCCGGAAATGCAACTGGCCGTCGGTGACGCTGGCCGTGAAGTAGAGCAGCAGCACCGGCACCGTCCGCCGTACCGGCACGGTCAGCGTCTTGCCGGCGGCGATGGCATCCTGAAGTCGACTTTCGGGCCACCGCTCCGGGTCGTCGAGCAGCAGGGCAGCCAGCTGCAGCGGCCTGTCGATGCGGATGCAGCCGGAGCTGAAGGCGCGCACGGTGCGGTCGAACAGGGCGCGTGACGGGGTGTCGTGCAGGTACACGGAGTGCTCGTTCGGGAACACGAACTTGATGCCGCCGAGCGGGTTGTCGCGCCCCGGGGCCTGGACGATCTGGTACGGGAAGGCCCGCGGCTGGCTGCGGTACAGCGCCCAGTCGATCGACGCCGGATCGACTGCCTGCCCGGTGCGATCGACGATGCGCATGTCGTGCCGCGCAAGGTAGCCGGGGTCGCGGGCCGCCTTGGGCAGCACGTCCTCGCGCAGGATGGTCGGCGGCACGTTCCATTCGGGGTTCAGCACCAGGTACTTCATGGGCGCGCGAAACTCCGGCGTGGTGCGAAATGGCCTGCCGACGATGACGCGTGCCCGCCAGACGTTGCTGTCGCCCAGCCACAACCCGGCCTCGAATCCGGCGATGTCGATCAGCAGGTAGTCGCCGGCAAGCTCCCGCGCCACCCAGCGCAGCCGCTCGAGGTTGGCCCGCAGCTGGTCGATGCGCGCGGCGACGGGAGTGTTCAGCGCCGCCAGCGTCGCCGGCCCGACCACGCCGTCGGGTTCGAGCCCGTGCCGCGACTGGAATCCGCGGACGGCGGCTTCAACCTCGGCGTCGAACCCGGCGCTCGCCCCTCCTGTCGCCAGGTCGCCGCCGGCGTGCAGACGAGCCCGCAACTGACGTACGCGGGCGCCCTCCGAGCCGCGCTCGAGTTTCGGTCCGACTTCGATTCGCGGCCATCCGCCCCGGCGCTCGATCTCGCGCAGCCCCGACAGCGCCTCGCGCAACTCGCGATACCGCGACAGGCGAGGCGCCAGCGCCTCCAGTGCGGTCGCCGGGTCGGGCGCCGCCAGCAGCGCGGCCAGCGCCGCCGCCGGCTCGGCTCCACCCAGCGAGCGCGCGAAGTTCCATCCCTGCTGCAGCGACCGCGGGTCGGCCTTGCCGAAATGCAGGTGATAGGCGAGGCGCATGAACGCATCGGTCAGCAGCAGTTCGCGCTCGGCCAGTGCCCGGTCGTGGCCGATGGCAGCCGTGCCCGCCGGCGCCGCGAGCAGTTCGGCGTGATAGTCGCGCGGGTCGAGTCCGTGGGTCGTGCTGGCCTCGATCGCCGCCAGCAGCGCTCGTTCGCGCGCCGGCTCGGTCCACAGCGGCGCGAAGCCGCGCCGCTCGTACACCGAGGCGATGACCGCCCGCGCCCCCGCCGATCCCGCGCCGATGCGCGCTTCGCCTGCCTCGCGCAGCGCTTCGACACGCTTACGCAGCGTCTCGGCGGGGCTGGCGTGCTCCGTCGCGGCACCGGTCGCGCTGGCGATCCACAGCAGAACTCCCACTTGCCAGAGGACGTTGCGGCCGCCGGTCATCAATTCGACCCTCGGTAATCACGTATCCCGGTGCGGTCGGTTCCTCCGCGATGGCGATGTACCATCCGCCGCTCGCGCATGCGGGGAATCGGGGAGACCAACATGCACAGAGACGCAAAGATCGATGGACGCCGCCGCGTACTGCGCGCGGTCGGGTGCGCCGCACTGGCGCTGGCATTGCCGTTCGCGCCTGCCGCCTGGGCGGCGGCACCGCGGACGATTTCCTTGTATCACACCCACACCGGGGAACGGCTGGACGCCGTCTACTTCGAACAGGGCGAGTACCTGCCCGACGCCATTGCGGAGCTGAGCCGGCTGCTGCGCGATTTCCGCACCGGCGAGATCTGCGCCTTCGACGCGCGGCTGTTCGACACGCTGCACGCGCTGAACCTGGCCTGCGGCGAAGGGACCTACGAGGTCGTGTCCGCCTACCGCTCGGAGCAGACCAACGCGATGCTGCGCCGGCAGAGCAGGCGGGTCGCGACCAACAGCCTGCACGTGTCCGGCCGCGCGATCGACGTCCGTCTGCCCGGGCGCGACACGCGGCGCCTGCGCGATGCGGCGCTGGCGATCGGGCAGGGCGGAGTCGGCTTCTACCCGCGCTCGAACTTCGTCCACCTCGATACCGGGCCGGTGCGCAGCTGGTAGCGGCGCGCCGGGCCGAGCGCCCGGCTCAGCTGGTGATCGACACCAGCACGCTGCAAGGGGCGTGCTCGATCAGAGCCGGCGAGGTCGAACCGCGCCACCAGCGCGCGGCCCAGCTATCGAGGTGCTTGTGGCCGATGACGATCAGGTCGGCGGCGATCCTCTTCGCAAAGGCGGTGATCTCCGTCACCGGCTCTCCGACCACCACTTCGCCCTTCGCCGGGTAGCCGGAGGCGGATAGGCGGCGCAGGCCGTCCTCGAGAATGCCCTGGAAGCGCTGCTTCTCCTCTTCCTCGCTCTCGTTGATGTACAGCCCCCCTTCGAGACCGGCATAGGTCGTCGCCAGCCGCGGCATCACCGCGATCAGGTGCAGTTCGGCCTGGCTCCACTGCGCGATGTCGAGCGAGTCGAGCAGGGCCTTCTGCCCCGATTCCGAGCCGTCGTAGGCGAGCAGGATGCGCTTGTACATGGTCGTCTCCAGGGTCGATGTCGACGCGGCGATTGTCGCGCCGATCGTATGCGCACGTGTGACCAGGCGGCGGCGCGCAGCCGCGGGCAGGCTTCGGCTCACAACCCCTTGACGAGGCCGAGCACGGCCCGGAAGCGCGGATCGACGCCGCTGCCCGCCCACTCGAACAGCACCGTTTCGGTGCCGGCCAGCGTGCAGCCGGCCGCCGCCATCCGCTGCAGCGCGACCTCGCGGTCGCCTTGCCGCGCGTCCCTCGACCCGGTGGCGTCGGTGACGACGGCCACCTCGAAGCCGTGCCCGCGAAGCCCCAGGGCCGTCTGCAGCACGCACACATGCGCTTCCATCCCGGCGACGACGATCCGCCGGCGCCCGCCTGCCTGCACCATGGCGACGAACTCCGGGTGGTCGGCGGCGCCGAAGTTCGTCTTCCCGAAGATCTCGCTGTCGGCGAAGCGCCTCCGGACCGGTTCGATCACCGGTCCGATCTGTTCCCGGCAGTGCTCGGTCAGCAGCCGCGGGACGCCGAACAGTTCGGCGGCGTCGAGCAGCGCCTGAGCGCGGCGGATCAATTGCTCGTGGCCGGCGATGTGCGGCGCCAGCTTCTCCTGGATGTCGATCACCAGTAGCAGGCAATGGTCGCGATGGATGCGCATGGTCTACCTGCCGGGGCTGTGGGCGTGGGTAGGTTCGGTGGCGGCACGGGCGGCGGAAGTCGGTCGTGGCAGTGCTGCCGGCTGCGCCGCCGGCAGCCCGCCGAGCTGGCAGCCGGCGACGCAGCAGCGTCCCGGCTGCCGGTTGCGGGTGATGCTGCGCCCGGCATCGGCAAGCACCCCGCGGTCGAGCAGGCGTTCGACCAGATCGACCTTGTTGCCCAGCGGGTAGTGGCGATGGATCTCCAGCTTCATCGCTTCGGGCGAGCCGCCGCCGTGCAGGCTGATCACCGAGTACCACCCGGCCTGGTAGGAGGCGGTCAGGTCCTCGACCAAGCGCGCCGCCTCGATGCGCTTCTCGTAGGGAATGTCGCTGCGCGCCGTCAGCACCTCGGAGAGTCGCCCGGCGGTGGCAGGGTTGTGGTCCTCGTCGGGGCCGGGCAGCGCCACGATCAGCCCGCCGGAGACGTGGTGCGCCAGGCGGTGCATGTCGTAGATCTGGGTGGCGAGCAGCAGCTTGCCGATGTTGGCGAAGACCGGTTCGGGCGCCATGTTGCCGGCGGCGGTGGCCTCGCCGTACACGGATGCCGCCACGCCGCAGGCGAAGAAGCCCTCGACGATCCTGATCAGCTCCACCATCGAGTCGCGCAGATTGTGGTGCGAGTCGAGGTCGAGGCCGTTGGCCTCGGTCATCAGGGCGCCGGCGCCGATCAGCAGATCGCCGAAGCCGGCGCGGGCGCCGATGCAGGCGTGCCGGTGCTGGCTCGTGTAGTGCGTGAGCAGCGGGCCCACCTCGGCCCACTCGCCGGCGAGGAACACGCGCTCCCAGGGCACCTCGACGCGGTCGAACAGGCACACACCGGTGGACTGGCCGAACCTCGAACTGAATCTCGCCGCCGACTCGCCGGGTCGGCCGGCCGGGCGGGCGACGATGGTGAGTCCTCTCGCGTCGACCGGCACCGCGCAGGCCACCGCGAACGCCTGGTCTTCCTCGGTCATCGCCCTGCCGGGCAGCACCAGCAGCTCGTGCATGTACGGCGCGCCGGTGACGATCGCTTTGACGCCGGAGATCACGACGCCGCTCGCGTTGCGCTCGACGATGCGGACGTAGCTGTCCGGGTTCGGCTGTGCGTGCGGCCGCAGTGACCGGTCGCCCTTGGCGTCGGTCATCGCCACGCCCAGCGTCAGGTCGTTGCCGTAGACGTGGCCGAGGTAGTGCTGCAGCCGCCGGTGGTACTCGGTGCCGTGTTCGGCATCGGTCCGGTGGGTGCCGAAGTGCAGCGCGTTGAGCGCGTCGCCGCCGAGATAGCGCTGGGCGCAGCCGGTTTCCTGGCAGACGCGGCGGATCGCTTCGAGCCTGTTCAGCAGGTCCGCGGTGTCGCGGGTGAGCGCGATCATGCGGTTCACCGGGCCTGCGGACTGCGGCGAGCGGGCCAGCATCACCGGGGCAAGGTCGGCCGCCAGGGCCAGCTCATAGGTCTTTGCGACCGCGGCGACGCCGGGCGCCAGCTGGGGCGCATCGGCAACCGAGCCGATGCGTTCGCCGTCGACATAGACGGACGGCTTCAGCCGTCGCAGCGACTCGCGATAGTCGTCAGCGGACATCAGCATCGGGGTTCTCCGGACGGACAGCCGGGCGGCACAGTCAGCACGGCGTGGCGCTGCTGCACCACACTGTAGCGCCGTGCCGGGCGCCGCTCGCCACCGACGCGGTTCCCAGGCCATGGGGACGCAGCAATGCCGGCAAGATCGTCTGCCGGTGCACAAGCCGGCCGGCAGTTCACGTTCGACGGCGGTCGCAAGCCGCGCGGCAGGTTGATGCGGCCGCCGCGATCGGGGCGAGTTCCCATTCCCGATCTCCCGCCCGGCTATTTGCCGCGGATCGTGCGCGGCGCAGGATCACGCGGGTGTCGGCGACGTGAAGCCGCGGCAGCCTGGCGGCGGCGGGGCATTGGGGTCTGCGCGGCGGCGTCGAGCAGATCGTCGTTCACTGGCGGCCACATCTGCGGCGGCAATCGGTCCAACGGTTGCGGGTGCGGCCAGGGCGAAGCACGGCGATCAGGGGGGCGACGCCGATGTCCAATACCGCTTCCGCACTGCGCTGATCCGGGAGCCGGAGGATCATGACGTCGGCACATCGATGTCGTGCAGGCAGCCGGGATCGTCGACCTCGATCAGTCGCGGCGGATGCGCGGCCAGCACGGCTCGTGCGCCGTGGTCGCCGGTGAGCGCCAGCAGCGCGTCTCGGCAGTGACGACCGAAAGCAACCGGATGGCCACGTTGGCCATGGAACACCGGGGCGGCAGTCTCGTGGTCCGCAGCGACCGCGTCGCGCACCGCGGCGACGGTCTTCGCCGAAACCAACGGCATGTCGGCCAGCGCCACGACCCAGCCGCCGGCATGGAGGCTCGCTGCGATCCCGCAGGCGATCGAGTGGCCCATGCCGGAGTCCGCCGCGGCGCAGATCGCGAGTCTGGCGCCTTCAGCAGCAAGGAGTCGGTGCAGCCGAACCTGGGCTTCGGTATCGGCCGGCCGCACCACGGCGACAGTGTCCGGGCATGCCGACCGGAGAGTTCGCAGCGCCGCCTGGGCCAGTGACGCCCCGGCGTGCGGACCGGCCGGCGCCGGCTCGAGCAGCTTCAAGCGGACGCCTGTCGGGTCGAAGCGCCGGCCGACTCCCGCGGCGAGCAGCAGGCCGACGATGCCCGGTCGCTCCATCATCGATGCGGGCGGCATCGCGACGGCCGCCGCCGCTGCCGACTCCGTTTACTTGGCGTAGAAGCGATCGCAGCCGCTGGCCATCTCGGCCCAGGGTGCCGGGGCGAGCGCGCCCTGGATCGCGCCGGTGACCGTCGTCTCGGCAACGCCGGAGGCGCGCAGCGATCCCGTGATCGTGTTGCCCTGAACGATGCCCGAAAAGTGATGCGTCGCCCCCTTGGCGTCGTTGAACGCAAAGCGGATGGCATTGCCGCTCAGCGAGGCCCCGACCAGCGGCTGCTTCGGCACGCCGGCGGTGACCTCGCCGCCGATTTTCTGGAAGCTCTGGTTCAGCGTCACTGTGAAGTCGAAGTTGCCGCCGCGGAAGTTCCAGGCGCCGCCCACCCGCGCCGGAACGATCCACAGGTAGGCGTTGCGGTAATCGGCCTCGAAGGGCTCGTCCGCCTGCCAGTCACCCATGGTGAACGAGTGCGATGTCACCCGCGTGCCCGGAGCCATCGCCAGCAGGCGATGACGGACGCAGAGATTCAGCTCCGGCAGCAGGTACATCGTCACCACGGTGGCCTTGCTGAAGTCCTCCTTGAAGATGTCGCCCTGGATGATCTTCACCTTGTTGTCGACACCGGCGGCCTGCACGTAGCACTGCGCCAGCTTCGCCATCTGGGGGTTGTATTCGATGCCGACCGCGGTGGCGCCGAAGTCCTTGCCGGCGGCAATGGCGATCTTGCCGTCGCCGGCGCCGAGATCGACCACGTAGTCCTTCGGCGTGACCTTGGCCATCGTCAGCATCTTGTTGACCAGGCTGTCGGGCGTTGGCACCCAGATCACGTCCTTGCCGGCCTGGCCGACCTGCGGCGTGTAGTCGCGCTCGCACTCGGCGCGGGTCTTGGCGTTGGCGGCGGCGGACAGCGCGAGCAGCGCGGCGGCAGTCGGGGCAATCAGCAGTCGGGACAGGCGCATCGGTGCAGTTCTCCAGGATTTTCGTGCGATCGGGTGCCGCCGGATCGACGGCGCGGCGGTGAATGCTACGCGGTCGCGGATGCCGACTCCCGCCTTCAGCTTCGCCGTGCCAGCCGGGCGATGACCCAGACCACGAGGCCGGCGGCCATCACGTAAAGCGCGATCTGCACCGCCTTGTTGACCAGCGCCCACTCGAGGCTCTTGTACAGCAGAAAAGTACAGGTCAGCACGAAGACGATCGGCAGCACGGGGTACATCGGCACGCGGAACGGCCGCGGCGCGTGCGGGGCACGAAAGCGCAGCACGAACAGTCCGATGCCGGTGAGCAGGAAGAAGAACCAGAACACCGGCGCCGTGAACTCGACCATGAACCTCACGCCGCCCTGGTTGGCGGCGGCGACCAGCACCAGCGCCAGGCTCAGGACGCCAGTGACGACGAAGGCGGTGACGGGCGCGGCGCGTTCGCCGTTCCAGCGGTTCATGAAGGCGAAGAGCTTCCAGTCGGCGCCGAGCGAAAAATTGGTGCGGGCGGAGACGATCATCGTCGCGTTGATCGAGGTCAGCGCCGCCAGCGCGGCGATGGCGCCGATGATCTTCTCTCCAAGTGGGCCGAAGGCCTTGCCGGCGACATCGGCGGCGGCGGCTTTGCTGGCCTTCAGCCCGTCAAAACCGAGGCCCGCCAGCAACGCCGTCACGAACAGCAGGTAGACGACCGTGACCAGGACCAGCGCCAGCAACAGCACCCTGACGATCGAACCGGTCCCACCCCTGACCTCGGCCGAGATGTAGGCGGCCTCGTTCCAGCCGCCATAGGTGAACAGCACGAACAGCAGCGCGGTGCCGAATGCCGCCAGCGCCGGCGCAGAAACGGGCGCCGCCGGGGGTGCCGCCGCGACGGGAGCGGACGCCGGCGACAGAAAGCCGGCGGCCACGACGAGCAGCATGCCCAGCACGAGCAGCCCGGACATGACGTTCTGTGTCCGCGCCGACTCCCTGAGGCCGACGATGTTCACCGCGCACAGGACGACGATGATCGCCACCGCGTAGACAGTGGAGGACTGGCTGCCGAGCGACAGCACGCGGGTCATGTAGTCGCCGAACACGTAGGCAAGCAGCGCGATCGAACCGGTGGTGATCACCATGATCCGGGCCCAGGCAAAGAAGAAGCTGACGTCCTTGCCGTAGGCGCGGGTGAGGAAGTGATAGTCACCGCCGGCGCTCGGGAAGGCGGTGGCGAGTTCCGCGTAGCACAGCGCGCCGACGAGCGCCAGGACGGCGCCGAGCACCCAGGCGCCGTACATCCACTCGATCGAACCGGTGATTCCGGCCACCAGCGGCGGCAGCGAGAAGATGCCGCCGCCGATGACGACACCGGTGATGATCATCACGCCGTCGAAGATCGACAGTACCGGCCGCGGCGCGGCGGCGGGAGGGGAGCCGGTGGCTGTGCTCATGGCGTGGTCCGGTCGAGGTCAACAAAAAAAGCCCCGCCGAGGCGGGGCATCGTGCGGTCCTGCGGGTCAGCCGCGCCTGCCGCTCACCTTGACCTCGGCGTTGCCGGGGCCGCGCAGCGTGCCGGTCATCTCGTTGCCGCTGACGGTGCCGGTGAAGGTGCGCGTCTGGCCCTTGTCGTCGTTGAACGCGAACCTGATCGCGTCGCCGCGCAGCGTCGCGCCGACGAGCGGGTTCTTGTTGTAGCCCATGCTGGCATCGCCCTTGATGCGCTGGAACTGCTGCGACAGCGTGACCATGAAGCTGGTCGTCGCCGCGCCCGCCTCGCGGAATGCCCACACGCCTTCGACCTTGGCCGGGACGATCCACAGGTACGCGCTGCGGTACTCGAGTTCGGCGGTTTCGTCCGCTTCCCAGTCGCCCATCGTGAACTGGTGCGAGGTGACGCGCGTGCCCGGTTTCATGGCGAGGATCGTCGGTCGCAGGCGGATGTTCAGCTCCGGCAGCAGGTACATGGTGACCACGGTGGCCTTGCTGAAGTCTTCCTTGAAGATGTCTCCCTGGATGATCTTCACCTTGTCGGTCACGCCCTCGGCCTGGACGTAGCACTGCGCCAGTTTCGCCATGTCCGGGTTGTATTCGATCCCCAGTGCGGTGGCGCCGAACTTCTTGCCGGCGGCAATGGCGATCTTGCCGTCGCCGGCGCCGAGATCGACGACGTAATCCCTCGGCGTCACCTTGGCCATGGTCAGCATCTTGTTGACCAGTTCGTCGGGCGTCGGCACCCAGACGACGTCCTTGCCGGCCTGGCCGACCTGGGGCTTGTAGTCGCGCTCGCACTCGGCACGGGTGCGGGCATCAACGGTCGCGGCGAGCGCGAGCAGCGAAGCGGCGGCAACGGCAAGCAGCGGTGGGGTCAATCGCATGGGCTCGGTTCTCCTTCGATGGCTTCGCGGCGGTGAAGTGTGGCGGGTGGCAGCGGCGTCACGCCGCGAGGTCGAAAGGCAGGCTGCGCAGTCGCTTGCCGGTCAGCGCGGCCAGGGCGTTCGCGACCGCCGGCGCGATCGGGGCCGTGCCGGGCTCGCCGACACCGGTCGGCGCGGCGCCGCTCGGCACGATGTGCACGGACAGCGCCGGCATCTCGTCGAAGCGCAGCAGCGGGTAGTCGCTGAAGTTGCTCTGCTCGATTCGCCCTCCGGCGAGCGTGATCCTGCCGTACAGCGCGGCTGTCAGTCCGAAGACGATCGCCGACTGGACCTGCGCCTCGACGCCGAGGGGATTCACCGCCAGGCCGCAGTCGATCACGGCGGTGACGCGGTGGACGCGGACGCGGCCGCCCTGAACCGACACCTCGACGGCCTGCGCACAGACAGTGTCGCGGCTTTCGTGCATGGCGACGCCGCGGGCCCGATCCTTCGGTGTCGGCTTGTTCCATTCGGATTTCTCGCGCAGCAGGTTCAAGACCGCGCGATGGCGCGTGCTCCGGGGGTCGAGGACTTCGAGCCGGTAGGCGATCGGATCCTTCCTGGCCGCCGCCGCCATCTCGTCGATCAGCGTCTCCATGACGAACGCGGTGTGGCTGTGACCGGCCGAGCGCCACCAGAGCACCGGCACGTTGCCGTCGGGATGGTGAACCGTCACCTGCATGTTCGGCAGCCGGTACGGCGTGTCGACGACGCCCTCGGTCGCAAAGTCGTCGATGCCGTTCTTCGACCACAGCTTGGCGAACGCCGTGCCCTTGACGATCGACTGCGCGACGATGCTGTGCTGCCAGCCAGCCGGCATGCCCTTGTCGTCCAGCCCGACCGCGACCCGGTGCAGGGCCGACGGACGGTAGTAGCCGCCCTTCATGTCGTCCTCGCGCGACCAGATCACCTTGACCGGCCCGTCAATGGCGGCCTTCTTCATCTCGCGCGCCACCCGGACCGCCTCGACGACGTAATCGGCGGTCGGATTCGCCCGCCTGCCGAAGGCGCCGCCGGCGAAGGTGGTGATGAGTTCGACCTGCTCCTGCTTCAGTTCCGCCGCCGCCGCCGCCAGTACCTGGTCGCCCGTCTGGAACTGCGAACCGCACCAGACCGTCATCCTGTCGGCCTTCAGGTCGACAGTGCAGCTCAGCGGCTCCATCGCCGCGTGCGCCAGGTAGGGGAAGGTGAACTCGGCTTCGATCTTCCTCGCGGCGGCAGCCAGCGCGCCCGGATCGCCATCGCGCCTGGCCGGCAGGCCGGGCTCGCGGGCGAGCTGGCGATACTGCGCCAGCTGATCGCCGGTCGTCACGCCCGCAGGCAGCTCCCACTCGATCTCGAGCGCTTCCCGACCCTTCAGGGCCGGCCAGTAGCCGTCGGCGATCACCGCGATCCCGCTGCCGCGCTCCACCTGGACCAGCAGCACGGCCTTGACCCCGCGCACGGCCTTCGCCTTGGCGTCGTCGAGCTTGAGCACTTTGCCGCCGAACACCGGTGGCCTCGCCACCACGGCCACTCTCAGGCCGGGCAGCTTCTTGTCGATCGAGAACTCGGCGGCGCCGTTGACCTTCTCACGCGAATCGATGCGCCGGGTCGGCTTGCCGATGATCTCGAAGTCCTTGGGATCGGCCTTGACGCCGGCGCGTGCCGGAACCGGCAGCTTCATCGCCGCTTCGGCCAAGGATCCGTAGCTCGCCCGACGTTTGTGTCCTCCGATCTCGATCACCTGGCTGCCACGGGTGTCGAGCCGGTCCCTGCTCACGCCCCACTGCTGCGCGGCGGCCTCGATCAGCATCAGGCGCGCGGTGGCGCCGATCGTCCGGTACTGGCTCCAGCTCGACGAAATCGAGTCCGAGCCCCCGGTCGTCTGGATGCCGAGCTTCGGGTGCACGTAGACCGCCGCCGCAGGCGCGTGCTGCGCCCGCACCTTGCTCCAGTCCGCGTCGAGCTCCTCGGCCACCAGCATCGCCATCGACGTAAAGACCCCTTGCCCGAACTCCAGTCTGTTGATCACCACCGTGACGCTGTCATCGGTGCCGATGCGTACGAAGGCGGCCGGTGCATAAGGCGCTTTGGCCGGTGCCTGCTGTGCCCGGGACGGGCGTCCGCCACTCTCGAACGGCAGGCCGACCGCCAGCATCAGGCCGCCTCCGGCCATGCCGGTGGCCTTGAGAAAGTCGCGCCGCGTGAGCTTTTGGGGCTGTTGTGCGCCGGGCGGCGTCGCGAGGTCGCGACCTGCTGCGGTCATCTGTGGGTGCACGAGGTCGCTCCTCAGCCGAGACTTCTTGCGGCATCCTTGATCGCGGCCCGGACGCGCGCGTACGTGCCGCAGCGGCACAGGATGCCGCTCATCGCGTCGTCGATGTCCCGGTCGGATGGACTCTTCTTGCTCTTCAGCAGCGCGGCGGCGGCCATCACCTGTCCGGACTGGCAGTAGCCGCATTGCACGACGTCGTTGCGCACCCAGGCGTCCTGTACCGCGCGGCCGACCCGGTCGCTTTCCAGTGCCTCGACCGTGATGACCCGTGAGCCGGCAACGGCCGAGATCGGGGTCGCGCAGGCGCGCTTGGGCTGGTCGTCGATGTAGACCGTGCAGGCGCCGCAGGCAGCAATGCCGCATCCGAACTTCGTCCCCGTCAGCCCAAGGTGATCCCGCAGCACCCAAAGAAGCGGCGTCGACGGGTCGACGTCGATCTTTTCCGTCCTGCCGTTGACGTTCAGTTCGATCATTGGCTGATTCCCTGCTCGGTTTCCGGTTGTCGGCTCGGCACCCGGATCGGGCCCGCCGCAAGGCCGCGCAGCCTACCGGATGTGGGCCGGGGCTGTCCGTGGACGCGGCGGCAGCGCCTGCCGTTCAGTGCCGCCATCTACGCATTGACGTCGACAACGACGCGTCCGCGAACCTTGCCCGCGAGCAGTTTCGGGGCGATCTCGATGGCTCCGGCCAGATCGACCTCGGTGGTCGCGCCGTCGAGTCTGGCGCGATCGAGATCGCTCGCCAGCCGTTCCCAGGCGAGCCGGCGCCGCGGCAGAGGACACATCACCGAATCGATTCCGAGAAGGCGAACCCCGCGAAGAATGAATGGAGCCACAGTCGCCGGGAAGTCCATGCCCTGGGCGAGGCCGCATGCCGCCACGGCCCCGCCGTAACGGGTCTGGGCGCAGGCGTTGGCGAGCGTGTGCGACCCGACGGAATCGACGACACCGGCCCAGCGCTCCTTCTGCAGAGGCTTGCCAGGTGCCGCCAGCTCCGCCCGATCGATGACTGACGTCGCGCCCATCGTCCGCAGGTAGTCGGCTTCGGCGGACTTTCCCGTGCTGGCCGTGACCCGAAAGCCCCAGCCGGCAAGGATGGCGATGGCGATGGAGCCGACGCCGCCTGTGGCTCCCGTGACGAGGATGTCACCGCTTCCAGGCTCCAGGCCGGCGTCGCGCAGCGCCAGGCAGCACAACATTGCCGTGTAGCCGGCCGTTCCGATCGCCATTGCCTGTCGGGTGCTCAGCCCCGCCGGCAGGTGCAGGAGCCACTCCGACCTGAAGCGGGCACGCTGTGCCAGTCCGCCCCAGTATTGCTCTCCGACGCCCCAGCCGTTCAGAACCACCTTGTCGCCGACCCTGAAGGCCGGGTCGGCACTTTCTATGACGGTCCCGGCCGCATCGATGCCGGCAACCATCGGCCATCGCCGCACCACCGGCCCCTTGTTGGTCAGCGCCAGAGCGTCCTTGTAATTGACGGTCGAAAAGTCGACGGCGACCGTGACGTTGCAATCCGGTGTGTTGGCATGCAACTCGTCGGCTGAGACTTCGCCGACCTGGGCCGCGAACCGGTCGTCGGACTTGGTGAGCAGGACAGCCTTCGGCATTTCGGTGCCTCCCTCAGATGGCGGCAGCCAGGGCAGCCGCCAGCGCAAGTGTGGCACCGACGGTCAGGCGGGTGCGCAGCTCGAGGTATCGCTGCAGGCCGGATGAATGGTGTCGCAACAGAACGCCGTCCATCATCCGCGCCAGCGCCAAGTCGGCGATCAGAAGCGACAGCACCAGCCAGAGGGCAAGGCCGAGAAACATCAGCAGCAGCGCCAGCCAGCCGAGCAGCGGGGGAATGACTCCCCACACCAGGAAGGCACGTGCCAGTTGCGGCGCCGCCGACGGAACCGGAGCCGCGAGAGCCACCCCCCAGTGCACGGCACCCAGGAACGAAAGGATGATCGCCGCATAGGCCACCAGCACACGTTGCGCCAGTTGCGCGGCGCCGACGCGGCCGATTGCCAAGTCGTCCGGCAGCCACGCCATTGTCGCGAAGACGAAGAACGGCAACAGCCCCATCAGCCCGAGTGCCTGAGCCTGACGCAGTACGGCGGGACCAGCCATGGTGAAGGGAATTCGCGGCCGAGAGTTGCTGCATCGCCCGGAGCGACGGCGATCGCTCTATGGCGATCCGGGTCGTCGGCGAAGATGCGATTTTATCGGTGTCATCGAGGTGCTCCAAGAGTTCCGGCGTGGCGGAGCTCGTGCCTCGAGGGCTGGCACAATGAGCGAGCCGGCCGATCGATGCGGGAAGCCGTCATCCCGGGTTCAAAGGGTCGTATTCCAGAGGAGTTCGCAATGAACTACGAGAACATCGTTGTCGAGACGCGTGATCGCGTTGGTCTGGTCACCCTCAACCGGCCGAAGGCCCTGAACGCCCTGAACGACGCGCTCATGGACGAACTCGGTGCGGCGATGCGCGCCTTCGATGCCGACGACGGAATCGGCGCCATGGTCATCACCGGATCAGAGAAAGCCTTCGCCGCCGGCGCCGACATCGGCGCCATGAAGGACTGGTCCTACATGGATGTCTTCAAGAGCGACTTCATCACCCGTAACTGGGAAGAACTGAAGCGGATCCGCAAGCCGGTGATCGCGGCGGTGGCCGGCTATGCGCTCGGCGGTGGCTGTGAACTGGTGATGATGTGCGACATCGTCATAGCCGCCGACAGTGCGCGCTTCGGCCAACCCGAGATCAAGCTCGGCATCATTCCCGGCGCCGGCGGAACGCAACGGCTGCCGCGCGCGATCGGCAAGGCCAAGGCGATGGATCTGGTGCTGACGGCGCGCACGATGGATGCCCACGAGGCTGAGCGCGCCGGGCTCGTTTCGCGTGTCGTCGCCGCCGACAAACTGCTGGACGAGGCGCTCGCCGCCGCCGCCGTGATCGCCAGCTTCTCACTGCCTGCGGTGATGATGGCCAAGGAGGCGGTGCAGCGCGCCTATGAGTCGCCGCTGGCAGAGGGGCTGTTGTTCGAGCGGCGGCTGTTCCATTCGCTTTTCGCCAGTGCCGACCAGAAGGAAGGCATGGCCGCATTCCTCGACAAGCGACCGCCGCGCTTCGGGCACCGGTGAGTCCTTTGCCGATCAGATACTTGCCCCCGCCTTGGAGACCTCCCCGCAGTCCAATTTGACAGCCCTGATTTCGATCTCCATAATCTCACTTCTTCGCTGGTTGCCAAGTCGTGCGGCGCATTCGACGGCCCCGACCCGATCGGCGCGATCTTTAAAAACTGAAACAGCCGATAAGTGTGGGCGCTTGATGACAAGGCGCAGCCACCGGGTGCGTCTCACGTCAATCCCGGCGGCAAAGCTCTATGCATCAGGTGCTCGACACGAATGAAGGGGATCATCAGATCCACTTCGATTCCGTGAGTGAGCGACGTACACAGTAGTGTGCGAAAAGGTTCGAACTGAAGAGTTTGATCCTGGCTCAGATTGAACGCTGGCGGCAT
>CAYLZU010000009.1:0-110 GCA_964388005.1 uncultured Burkholderiaceae bacterium | reverse complement strand
GAGTGGCGAACGGGTGAGTAGCGCATCGGAACGTGCCCAGTAGTGGGGGATAGCTCGGCGAAAGCCGGATTAATACCGCATACGACCTACGGGTGAAAGCGGGGGACCGC
>CAYLZU010000008.1:0-25356 GCA_964388005.1 uncultured Burkholderiaceae bacterium | reverse complement strand
GCGAATCCTTCGAGCGGGGCGAGCAGGCGCTCCGGTCAGCCGCGGCCGGCGCGCGGCCCACGAAGGCCTTCGCCGCACCGGACCGGGCGCGCGGTGGCACGATTCGTCCAATGACGATTGCCCCGCAACGCCGGCCGGTCCGCGCCGGCCGGCTGATCGCGTGCGCGCTCGCCGCCTGGCTGCTCGGGCTGGGGCTCGCCGCCCTGCCGTGCACGGCGGCATCCGCTCTGCCGCCGAAGACGCTGCGCCTGGCGGTGGACACCGACGGCGACGGCTTCGACCCGGCCACCTATCAGGCGACCGTCTCCAACCTCGTCGCCGTCCACGTCTTCGATCCGCTGTACCGCTTCGCCCTCCTGCGCCGCGGCTACGTGCCGGTGCCGAACGCGGCAGTCGCGGCGCCGCGGGTCAGCGCCGACGGGCTGGTCTGGACGATCGAGATCCGTCCCGGGATCTTCTTCGCCGACGATCCGGCCTTCGGCGGCAGGCGGCGCGAGCTGACCGCGGCCGACTACGTCTTCTCGATCAGGCGCCTTGCCGACCCGCGCTCGATCTCGCTCGGCTGGCAGCAGATCGCCGGCCGTATCGCCGGGCTGGACGCGCTGCGCGCCGAAGCCGAGCGCACGCGCCGCTTCGACCATGACCGGCCGATCGACGGTCTGCAGGCGCTCGACCGTTACCGGCTGCGCATCGTTCTCACGAAGCCGATGCCGAACCTCGCCAATCTGCTCGCCACCTGCCAGGTCGCCTGCGCCGTGGCGCGCGAGGTCGTCGAGCATTACGGCGACCGCGTGCGCGAGCATCCGGTCGGCACCGGCCCGTTCAGGCTCGCCCGCTGGCTGCGCGGCAGCCGCGTGGTGCTGGAGCGCAACCCGGCCTATCGCGAACAGCGCTACGACGAGGCCGCCGATCCCGGCGACACGCAGGCCGAAGCCGTCGCCGCGCGCCTTGCCGGCCGCCGGCTGCCGATGCTCGACCGCGTCGAACTCGAGGTCGTCAACGAGGCGCAGCCGCGCTGGCTCGCCTTCCTGCGCGGCGAGCACGACCTGCTGCGCCCGGTGCCGCCGGATTTCCTGCATCTCGCCGTCGCCCGGGACAGGCCGGCGCCGCACCTCGCGGCGCGCGGCGTGCAACTGCACAGCGCTCGCGCCGACGGCATCCGCTACACCTTCTTCAACATGGAGCACCCGGTGGTCGGCGGCTACTCGGCGCCGCAGGTGGCGCTGCGGCGGGCGATCGCGCTCGGCTACGACCTCGGCGCCGAGATCGCCGTGCTCCGGCGCGGGCACGCGGTGCCGCAGCAGACGCTGGTGGCGCCGACGGCCAATGGCTTCGACCCGGACTTCGTCAGCCCGCTCGGCGAATCGGACCCGGTGCGCGCCCGGGCGCTGCTCGACGTGTTCGGCTTCGTCGACCGCGACGGCGACGGTTACCGCGAGTTTCCCGACGGCCGTCCGCTGGCGCTCGAATTCACCTCGCCGCCCGGCGGCACGGCGCGCGAGAGCGACGAACTGTGGCGACGGAGCATGGACGCGATCGGCATCCGCATCGAGTTCCGCAAGCTGATCTTCGCCGAGCTGATCCGCGCCGTGAATTCCGGCACGGCGATGATGGCGTCGTTCGGCTGGATCGGCGCCAGCGGCGACGCCCTCGACTACGCGCAGATCCTGTTCGGCCCGAATGCGGGCGCCTCCAACGACTCGCGTTTCCGCCTGCCCGCGTACGACCGCCTGTACGAGCAGGCCGCCATCGTGCCCGACGGCGCCGAGCGCAACCGCCTGCTGCGCGAGATGGACCGCATCGCCGCCGCCTACGCGCCGCTGCGGCTGCAGGCCTCGGCGCTGGTGCACGACCTGGCGCAGCCGCGGGTCGTCGGCTATCTGCGGCGGCCGGCCGGGTTGCGCTTCGACCGCCTCGACCTCGAGCGCTGACCGCCGCCCGTATCATCGCCGCCCATCCTGCCCGCCCCGCCCGCTCGATGCCGGCCGTCGCCCGCCTTCTCGTTGTCCTTTGCCTTGCCGCCATCGCCGCGCCGGCCGCCGCGCAGGGCAAGGTGCTGCGCTACGCGCTCGCCACGCCGGTGTCCACCCTCGATCCGGCCGCCGCCGGCGACGTGCCGACGATCTCGATGCTGGCCAACATCTTCGACCCGCTGTACAGCTACGACTACCTGGCGCGGCCGGCGAAGCTGGTGCCCAACGTCGCCGCAGCGCTGCCGGAGATCAGCGCCGACGGCCAGGTGCTGACCATCCGCATCCGCCCCGGCATCTACTTCGCCGACGACCCGGCCTTCAAGGGTGTCCGGCGCGAGCTCGTCGCCGCCGACTTCGTCTATTCGATGAAGCGGCACTGGGACCCGCGGATCAAGTCGCCCAACCTGTACCTGATCGCCGCGCGCATCAAGGGCATGGCGCCGCTGCGCGCCGAGGCGGAGAAGAGCGGCCGCTTCGACTACGACCGCGACGTCGAGGGCCTGCGCGCGATCGACCGCTACACGCTGCGCATCGAACTGACGCAGCCGGCGCCCAATTTCACCTATTTCCTGACCCTGTGCCCGATCGGCTGCGCGGTGGCGCGCGAGGTGGTCGAGACCTACGGCGACAGGATCGCCGAGCACCCGGTCGGCACCAACGCCTTCCGGCTGACGCAGTACGCGCGTTCCTCGCGCATGGTGTTCGAGCGCAACCCCAACTTCCGCGACCAGAACTACGAGGCGCAGGCACCCGCCAACGACCCGGCGGCGCAGTCGATCGCGGCGCGGCTGGCCGGCCGCAAGCTGCCGATGATCGACCGCGTCGAGGTGTCGATCGTCGAGGAGGCGCAGCCGCGCTGGCTGGCGTTCCTGAACGCCGAGCACGACCTGATCGAGGTGGTGCCGGCCGAGTTCGTTCTCACCGCGGCGCCGAACGGCGAACTGGCCGGCAACCTGGCGCGGCGGGGCGTGCAGGTCCATCGCGTGCCGGCGTTCGCGGTGTTCTTCACCTACTTCGGCATGAACGACGCGGTGGTCGGCGGCTACGAACCGGAAAAGGTGGCGCTGCGGCGGGCCATCGCGCTCGCCTACGACATCGACGCGGCGATCCGCATCAATGCCCGCGGCCAGGCGATCGCGGCGCAGTCGGTGCTGCCGCCCGGCGCGGTCGGCTTCGACCCGGCTCTTAAGAGCCCGCTGGCCGAGTACGACCCGGCCCGCGCCAAGGCGCTGCTCGACACCTACGGCTACATCGACCGCGACGGCGACGGCTGGCGCGATCGTCCCGACGGCAGCCCGCTGCAGCTCGTCATGGCCTCGCCGTCGACGCAGCTGGCGCGCAACGCCGACGAACTGTGGAAGAAGAGCATGACCGCGGTCGGCCTCCGCATCGACTTCCGCAAGGGCAAGTTCCAGGAGCTGATCCGCGAGTCGCGCGCCGGCAAGCTGATGATGTTCGGCTCCGGCTGGTCGGGACCGATGCCCGACGGCGAGTACTTCATGGGCATCCTGTACGGACCGAACGCCGGACAGTCGAACCAGTCGCGTTTCGACCACCCGGAGTTCAACCGGCTGTTCGCGCAGGCGGCGCGCATTCCCGACGGGCCGGAGCGCGAGCGGCTCTATCGCGAGATGAACCGGATCCTGTTCTCCTACGCGCCGCTGCGGCCGACCGTGACCCCGATCGAGACCGCTCTGGCGCATCCCTGGGTGGTCGGCTTTCGCAAGCACCCGGTGCTGCGCGAATTCTGGAAGTTCGTCGACATCGACGACGGCGCCGCCGCCCGGCGCTGACCCTCGGGCGCATGCGCCGCCGCACCTTTGTCCTGTCGGGTGGCCTGGCCGCCGCGGGCCTGCCGTCGGCGCGCCGGCAGGCGGGCGGGACGCTGCGCTACGGCTTTCCGGTCGCCGAGACCGGCTTCGATCCGGCGCAGGTCTCGGACCTGTATTCGCGCACCATCATCGCCAACATCTTCGAGGCGCTGTACACCTACGACTACCTCGCCCGCCCGGTGGTGCTCAAGCCCTGCACCGCGGCGGCACTGCCGGAGGTGGCCGACGACTTCCGCACCTGGACCATCCGCGTCCGGCCCGGCATCTTCTTCGCCGACGATGCGGCATTCGGCGGCAGGCGGGAGCTCGTCGCCGCCGACTACGTCTACTCGATCAAGCGCTTCTTCGACCCGCGCACCAAGAGCCCCAACTTCAACACCTTCGACCGCGAAGGCATGCTCGGCCTGGCCGAGCTGCGCGCCGAGGCGGTGAAGAGCGGGCGCTTCGACTACGACCGCGAGGTCGAGGGCCTGCGGGCGCCCGACCGCTATACGCTGCGCATCAGGCTGCGGCACCCGAAGCCGCGTTTTCTCTATCGCCTCGCCGACCACGCGCTCACCGGCGCGGTCGCGCGCGAGGTGGTCGAGGCCTACGGCGACCGGATCATGGAACACCCGGTCGGCACCGGGCCGTTCGTGCTGGCGCAGTGGCGGCGCTCGTCGCGCATGGTGCTGGAGCGCAACCCGGCCTACCGCGACGAAGTCTTCGACGAGCAGCCGGCGCCGGGCGACGCGGTCGCCCAGGGCATCGCCGCCCGGCTGCGCGGCCGCCGGCTGCCGATGGTCGACCGGGTCGAGGTCTACATCGTCGAGGAGTCGCAGCCCCACTGGCTGGCGTTCCTGAACGGCGAGCACGACCTGATCGGCAGCGTGCCGCAGGAGTTCGTCGTCACCGCGGTGGCCAACGGCGCGCCGGCGCCGGGGCTGGCGCGGCGCGGCATCCAGCTCGACCGGCAGGTCATCCAGGCGATCGCCTTCACCTACTTCAACATGGAGGATCCCGTGGTCGGCGGCTACTCGCCGCAGCAGGTGGCGCTGCGCCGGGCGCTCGGGCTGGCCTGGGACGTCGACGAGGAGATCCGCCTGCAGTGGAACGGCCAGGCGGTGGTCGCCCAGGGGCCCATTCCGCCCCTGACCACCGGCTACGACCCGCACTGGGTCAGCGGCATGAACACCTTCGACCGCTCCGCTGCCCGCGCCCTGCTCGACACCTACGGCTTCGTCGACCGCAACGGCGACGGCTGGCGCGAGCGGCCGGACGGCTCCCCTCTGGTGCTGGAACTGGCCAGCGCGCCGGACAAGCGCGGCCGCGAGGGCCAGCAGCTGTGGAAGCGCAACATGGAGGCGATCGGCGTACAGATGAGCTTCCGCAACGCGCAGTGGCCGGAACTGCTGCGGCAGGCGCGCGCCGGCAGGATGATGCTGTGGCAGCTCGGCCAGAACGCCAACAGCCCCGACGGCGGCGAACTGCTCGACAGCGCCTACGGCCCCAACAAGGGCTTCGGCAACTTCTCGCGCTTCGACCTGCCCGCGTTCAACGCGCTGCACGAGCGGCAGAGCACGCTGCCCGACGGCCCGGAGCGCAACGCCATCCTGCGCGAGCAGGTGCGGCTGCTGGTGGCCTACGCGCCGATCAAGGTGCGCCTGCACCAGGTGGCCAACGGCATGGCGCAGCCCTGGCTCGTCGGCTACCGGCGCCACCCCTACCTGCGCGGCTGGTGGAAGTTCGTCGACATCGACGCCGCCGCGCAGGCCGCGGCGGGATAGCGGGCTCCCGGATGGTTTTGGCATGGACGCCGACATGAGCCGCCACAGCCCGCCACCGGATCCGCCGTTGCGCGCGCTGTTAGTGTAGATACACTAACGGTGTGCGCATCAGTTACGACCCGGCCAAGCGGGAACGCACTCTCGCCGAGCGCGGCCTTGACTTCGAGGATGCCAGGTTCGTCTTCGAAGGTCTGACCGTCGAGGTTGAAGACCAGCGCAAGGACTACGGTGAACGCCGCATCCTCTGCTTCGGCTTGCTCGCTGACAGGCTGGTGGTGGTCGGCTACACCCCGCGTGGCGCGGTTCGCCACGTCTTCAGCATGCGAAAGGCCAATGACCGTGAGCAAACCCGCCTCGCGCCGTACTTTGGGCTCTGACTTCACGCGCGTCGACGCGCATGTCATCAAGCCAGCCGAGTACAAGGAGCTTCCGGAACTGACTGACGAGATGCTCGGGAGGGCCGTCGTCAGGAAGGGAGGCCGCCCCCGCTCGGCCAACCCGCGGCAACTCATCAGTCTTCGCCTGCCGGCCCAGGTCATTGCCAGGTGGCGCGCAACCGGCCCGGGCTGGCAAACGCGGATGGCGGAACGGCTGGCCAGGTCTCCCTTGCCGCGCGCCAAGAGTGAAACCTGACTCCACGCTCAACCGGGCCCGCCGCGCCATGCCACCCTTGCCGCATCGCCATTTTTCATTGCCGGTCTCGCGGCCAGGGCATCCTGCCGCTGCGCACGGTTGGCGTGACCCTGAATCGGCACCCTTCGAGGCACCGCTGCCGCGAATCCTGCTCGCCCGGCTGTGCTTGCTGATCCTGCTCGTCGTTCCGTTGCCTGCCGCCGCGCAGGAGAAGGTGCTGCGCTTCGCCTTCCCGGTCGCCGAGACCGGCTTCGATCCGGTGCAGGTCAACGACCTGTACTCGAACATCATCAACAACCACATCTTCGATACGCCGCTGCGCTACGACTTCCTGTCGCGGCCGGTCAGGGTGGTCCCCAACACCGCCGACGGCATGCCGGAGGCCTCGCCCGACTACACGACCTGGACCATCCGTATCAGGCCCGGCATCTACTTCGCCGACGACCCGGCCTTCAAGGGGCGCAAGCGCGAGCTCGTCGCCGCCGATCACGTGTATGCGCTGAAGCGGCACTGGGATCCGAAGAACAAGTCGCAGAACCTGTACCTGGTCGCCAACAAGGTGCCGGGCATGGAGGCGCTGCGGGCGCAGGCGGAGAAGAGCGGCAGGTTCGACTACGACCGCGAGGTCGAGGGACTGCGTCTGCTCGACCGCTACACCTACCAGGTGAAGTTCAGCGAGCCCAATCCGCGCTTCCTGTACGACCTGCTGAACTGCCCGCTGTCGTGCGCGGTGGCGCGCGAGGTGGTCGAGGCGTACGGCGACAGGATCATGGCCCACCCGGTCGGCACCAATGCCTTTCGGCTGGTCGACTGGCGGCGCTCGTCGAGGATGGTGCTGGAGCGCAACCCCAACTACCGCGACCACGTCTACGACGAGCAGCCGCCGGAGGGCGACGCGGTCAAGCAGCAGATCGCGGCGCAGCTGCGCGGCCGCAGGCTGCCGATGATCGATCGCGTCGAGGTCTACGTGATCGAGGAGAACCAGCCGCGCTTCCTGTCCTTCCTCAACGGCCAGCACGACATCATCACCGGCGTGCCGGCGGACTTCATCAACACCGCGATCCCCAACGGCCGGCTGGCGCCGCATCTTGCCGCCCGCGGCATCGGCATCGACCGCAGCCCGGAGTTCGATCTCTCGTTCAGCTACTTCGGCATGGAGCACCCGGTCGTCGGCGGCTACGCGCCGGAGAAGGTGGCGCTGCGGCGGGCGATCGCGCTCGGCTTCGACATCGAGTCGGCGGTGCTGCAGGTCTACCGCGGCCAGGCGATCCGGGCGCAGAGCACGGCGCCGCCGCACTCCTTCGGCGGCGATCCCAAGTTCGCCGGCCCGCTGGCCGAACACAACCCGGCCAAGGCGAAGGCGCTGCTCGACACCTACGGCTACGTCGACCGCGACGGCGACGGCTATCGCGAGAACCCGGATGGCTCGAAGCTGGTGCTCGAACTCGGTTCGACCCCCGACGGCGCCTCGAAGATCACCGACGAGATCTGGCGCCGCTCGATGGATGCGATCGGCCTGCGGATCGAGTTCAGGAAGGCGAAATGGCCGGAACTGCTGCGCGAATCGCGCGCCGGCAAGCTGATGATGTGGGGGCTGGGCTGGGTTGCGGGCAGCCCGGATGCCGACACCTTCTATCAGATCCTGTACGGGCCGAACAAAGGGCAGTCGAACCACTCGCGCTTCGATCACCCCGAGTTCAACGCCCTGTTCGCAAAGGCGAGCGTGCTCCCGCACGGCCCCGAGCGCGACGCACTGTACGACCGGATGAACCGCATCGCCGCCGCCTACGCGCCGCTGCGGCCGTGGGTGCACCGCATCGGCACCACGTTGTGGCAGCCGTGGGTCTACGGCTACCAGCGCCACCCCACGTCGCCGAACATCTTCTGGAAGTTCATCGACATCGACCCGCTGCCGCAGGCGCTGGCGCGCAAGTGACGATCGTCACGCTGCAACGGCTGTGGTCGATCGGGGTGCCGCTGGCTGGCGCTCTTGCCGCCTGGTGGTGGCTGCCGGAGCCGGTCGAGCCGTGGATGATCGTCGCCGGCGCGGCGCTGGCCCCGGTAGCCATCGTCGGCGGACTGCTGGCGATCGAGTTCACGGTCGCCGCCGCCGTCGATCCGCGTTCGCCGCGCGGCTCGCCGCTGGCGGTGCTGCGCGCCTTCCTGCTCGAAGCGTCGGTGTCGCTGCGCCTGTTCCTGTGGCGGCAGCCGTGGCGTTCGGGCTTCCCGGAGCCGTCGCTGGCGCGCGACCCGCGGCGGCCGGCGCTGCTGCTGATCGCGGGGTTCATGTGCAACCGCGCCGCCTGGAAGCCGCTGCTCGATTCCGGCCGGCTGGCGCAGTTCAACGTCGCCACCGTGAACCTGGAACCGATCTTCGGCGACATCGACCACTATGCCGACGTCGTCCACCACGCCGTCGAGAAGCTGCGCGCGGCCACCGGCGCGGCGCGCGTGATCCTCGTCGGCCACAGCATGGGCGGGCTGGCCGCGCGCGTGTACCTGCGCAGGCACGGCGACGCGCACGTGGCGCGCGTGGTCACCCTCGCGAGCCCGCACCACGGCACGATCTTCGGCCGCCTCGGTCACAGCCGCAACGCGCGGCAGATGGCGCGCGGCTCGCACTTCGTCGAGCACCTGAGGCAACACGACCGTGGTCGCTGGAGCCGGTTCGCCACCGTGGCCACGCGCGACGACAACCTGGTGGTGCCGCGTTCGAGCCCGCTGCTGCCGGGGGCGAGGCAGGTCGAACTCGACGGCGTCGGCCACCTGGCGCTGATCGAGGACCCGCGCGCCTGGCAGGTTGTCGTCGAGGAGGCGCGCGCGGTCGCCGACGCCGCGCCCGCGCCTCAGCGGTCGATGGCTTCGGCGACGTAGCGCGTCACCTTCGGCGGTTCGTCGCCGACGTGGAAGGCGTGCCGCCGCTCGCGCAGTTCGGCGTCCGCCGCCGTGAAGCGCTCGAACCGGCGCAGGTGATCGGCCCACGACTCGTCGAGGAAGTACTCGACGAAGCGGCCCGGCCGCTCGGTGTCCTGGAACAGGCCCCAGGACAGCGCCCCCTTCTGCAGCCGGTTGACGCGGCTGTCCTGCATCACCGCCAGGAACTCCTGCGTCCGCGCAGGATCGATCTGGTACTGCACTGTGACCATCACCGGGCCGCGGCCATGCGCGATCTCGAAGGCCGGCGTCGGCTCCTTGAGGATGCGCGCCGGCGTGAGGTCCTCCTCGGCCTCGGGCCAGAAGACGAGGCGGCGCTTGACCCACAGCGCCGCCAGTCCGACCGCCGCGGCGACGACGAAGGTCCAGCGCACCTCGATCAGCGCCGCCGACTGCCCCCACAGCGCCGCCGCGGCGGCGGAGGCGCCCATCATCACCATCATGTACATCGCCATGCCGCGGGCGCGGACCCAGTCGGGCAATGCGAGCTGCGAGTACACCGTCAGCGTGTTGACGACGCTGATCCACGCCGCGCCGGCAACGAACATCGCCGGCGCCGCCACCCACACGTTCGGCGCGAAACCGACGGCCACCATCGCCGCCGCCTGCAGCGCGGTGCCGTCGCGCAGCAGCCGGTCGCGCGAGATCAGCACCCGCAGCCGCGGCAGGAAGAAGGCGGCGGCCACCGCGCCGACGCCCATCGACGCCAGCAGCACGGTGTAGGTCCAGGCCCCGCCGCCGGGCATGGCGCGCGCCACCAGCGGCAGCAGCGCCAGCAGCGCCGTCGACTGCAGGAAGAAAATGGCCACCCGCGCCAGCACCGCGCGCATCACCTGCGACTGGGCCACGTACTGGAAGCCGACCCGGATCGCGCCAACGAAACGCTCGCCGGGCAGCACGCTCGACTTCGGCTCGGTGCGCCAGCGCAGCAGCGCCACCGCGGCGGCCAGCGACAGCACGGCGTTGAGCAGGAACACCCACGCGGCTCCGGTGCTGGCGACGATGGCGCCGGCAGCCACCGGCCCGATCACGCGCGAGGTGTTCATGGCGATGCCGTTCAGCGCCACCGCCGACGGCAGTTCGCGTCGTGGCACCAGCTCGGGCACGATCGCCGCGTACACCGGCCAGCGCAGCGCCAGGCCGATGCCGCTGCCGAACGTGACCGCCAGCAGCAGCGGCGCCGTCATCAGGCCGGCGAGCACCGTCAGCCCGGCGACGGTGGCGATGGCGGCGACCCAGAACTGGGTGAAGATGAACATCCGCCGGCGGTCGAGGATGTCGGCCAGCGCGCCGCTCGGCAGGCCGAGCAGGAACACCGGAGCCGTGGCGGCCGACTGCACCAGCGCGATCAGCACCGGCGAGGTGGTGAGGGAGGTCATCAGCCAGGCCGCGGCAACGTCGTTCATCCACATGCAGGCGTTCGATGCCAGCCAGGTCAGCCACAGCATGCGGAACGTCGCATGGCGCAGCGGCGCCCAGGCGCTCATCGGCGCGGCCGGCGCAGCGTCGGCTGGAGGCTCGAGCGAGGACATCGGCGCAAGATAACCCCGCCGCCGTTGCCGTGGGCATCGGTCGGCGTTCCGCCTCCGGCGGGCGGCCGGCCCGTCGTTGGTCGAACGGGCCGAGCGGCGGCGTCCCGCCGGGGCTTACGGTCGGTCGGGAGGATCGAGCCGCAGCGTCTCGCCGTGGCGCAGGGTGATGAACTCGCGGCTGCCCTCGCGCAGCTTCTCGCGCGCGGCGGCCAGATCGGCCAGCGGCTGATCGAGCGGCTCATCGGTCAACTGGAACGTGCCCCAGTGGATGCCGACCGACAGCCGCGCGCCGAGGTCGCGGTGGATTCTCACCGCCTCCTCCGGGTTGACATGCTGCTGGCGCATGAACCAGCGCGGCTCGTAGGCGCCGATCGGCAGCAGCGCCAGGTCGATGCCGGGAAAGCGCTCGCCGATGTCCGTGAAGTGCCGCGCCGAGTAGCCGGTATCGCCGCTGAAGAAGACGCGCCGTCGCCGGCCGCGGCTTTCGCCCTCGACGACGAAGCCGCCCCAGAGCGCGGCGTTGGTGTCGGCCAGCGTGCGCCGGCTCCAGTGCTGCACGGGCGTGAGGGTCACGGTGACCTCGCCCGCCCGCGCCGAGTCCCACCAGTCGAGCGCGCGGGCGCGGGTGATGCCGACGCCCTCGAGCCAGCGCTCGATGCCCAGCGGCACCACGAACAGCGGCGGTCCGCCCGGCTGCGCATTGAGCGCCCGCACCGAGTCTTCGTCGAGGTGGTCGTAGTGGTTGTGCGAGATCAGCACCACATCGATGCGCGGCAGTTCGTCGAGGCGGATGGCCGGCGGCTGCCAGCGCCTCGGCCCCAACCACTGCACCGGCGAGGCCCGCTCGGAGAAATGCGGGTCGGTGAGGATGTTGGTGTGGCCGAGCTGCACCAGCGTCGTCGCATGGCCGATCCAGGTGACCGAGAAGTGATTGGTGCGGCCGCGGATGAAGCCGAGGTCGGGGACGATCGCCGACAGGTCGATCGCGGGCTTCGGGATGTCGAGGGCGGCGCGATCGCGCTGCCAGCGGAAGAACTCGCCGAACGGCCGCGGCATCGACGCCGCCGGGTCGATGTTCTGGAAGCCGTCGGGACGGTGGTGCGGCCTGGCCGGGTCGTAGTACGGGTTCACGATCGAGGCATCGCGGGCCGATGCGCCGGCGACGAGCGCGAGCATCGCCATCGCCGCGGGCAGCGAGCGCCGCATCATCCGCTGGCCACCGGCGGCGGCGCCGGCTTGCGCAGCGCGACCGGTTTGACCCGCGGCGTGATCAGCGTCCCTTTGCGCGCGCGATGACCGGCGTGGCTTTCGAGGTCGCGGCCGCGCACCTGCACCTCGATCGCCTTGCCGCCGCGGCCCTGCCCTTCGACGATCACGCCTGCCTCGCCGCAGGGCGTGGCGGCGACCAGCTTCTCGCCGTCGTCGAGCCCCATCAGGATGACGCCGCGACCGCCGCCCGCAAGCGACTTGATCTCGCCGGCGTCGAACACCAGCATCCGGCCCTTCTCCGACACGCAGGCGATGCGGCTGTCGCCCGCCTCGACCACCGCCGGCCGCAGCGGCACCGCGCCGTCGTCGACGGTGATGAACTGCTTGCCGCCCTTCACCCGCGAGACCATGTCGCCGATGGTGCAGGCGAAGCCGGTGCCGGCGGAGGTGGCGAGCAGCAGCGACTGCGACGCCGGACCGGCGACATAGCCGACCAGCCGCGTGCCCGGCTCCAGGTCGATGAACGAGGTCACCGGCAGGCCGTCGCCGCGCGCCGGCGGCAGCGCGGAGACCGGCACCGAATACACGCGACCGTTGGATCCCAGCGCGATCAGGTGATCGACGGTGCGGCATTCGTAAGCGCCGTAGAGCGCATCGCCGGCCTTGAAGCCGAACTGCGTCACGTCGTGGCCGTGGCCGCTGCGCGCGCGGGCGAAGCCCTTCTCGGAGAGGATCACCGTCACCGGTTCGTCGAGCACCCTGGTTTCGGCGACCGCCCGTTGCGCAGTCTCGATCAGCGTCCGGCGGGCGTCGCCGAACTTCTTCGCGTCGTCGTCGAATTCCTTGCCGACCTGCCGGCGCAGCGCCGCCTCCGAACCGAGCAGCTTCTGCAGCGCCGCCTGGTCCTTGCGCAGCTGGGCCAGCTCCTGCTCGATGCGGATGCCCTCGAGCCGCGCCAGCTGCCGCAGCCGGATCTCGAGGATGTCCTCGGCCTGCCGCTCCGACAGGCCGAACTCGCGCATCAGCTCCGGCTTCGGCTCGTCGGCATTGCGGATGACGCGGATCACGCGGTCGATGTTGAGCAGCACCGCCTGCCGGCCTTCGAGGATGTGGATGCGGTCCTCGACCTTCGTCAGCCGGTGCCGACTCCGCCTGCGCACGGTGTCGACGCGGAACTCGATCCACTCGGCGAGGATCTCGGCCAGCGGCTTGCAGCGCGGCCTGCCGTCGCGGCCGATCATCACCAGGTTGGCCGGCACGTTCGATTCGAGGCTGGTGTGCGCCAGCAGCAGGGTGACGAAGGCGTCGCGGTCGATCTTCGAGGTGCGCGGCTCGAACACCAGCCGCACCGCCGCCTCCTTGCCGGATTCGTCGCGCACCGAGTCCAGCTGCGCCAGCACCACCTGCTTCAGCTGCTGCTGCTCGGAGGTCAGCGATTTCTTGCCCGCCTTGACCTTCGGGTTGGCGAGCTCCTCGATCTCCTCCAGCACCTTCTGCGCCGAGGTGCCGGGCGGCAGCTCGTCGACCACCAGCTGCCACTGGCCGCGCGCCAGGTCCTCGAAGCGCCAGCGGGCCCGCACCTTCAGGCTGCCGCGACCCGACGCATACAGCTCGCGGATGTCCGCCGGCGGCGAGATGATCTGGCCGCCGCCGGGAAAGTCCGGCCCCGGCAGCACGGCGAGCAGCTCGTCGAGCGGCGCCTTTGGCTCCTTCAGCACCAGGTGCAGCGCCGCCACGACCTCGGCGAGGTTATGCGACGGGATTTCGGTGGCCATGCCGACCGCAATGCCCGAGGCGCCATTGAGCAGCACCAGCGGCAGCCGCGCCGGCAGCCACTTCGGCTCCTGCTGGCTGCCGTCGTAGTTGGGGCCGAAGTCGACCGTGCCCTCGTCGAGTTCGTCGAGCAGCAGGCGGGCGATCGGGGTCAGCCGCGCCTCGGTGTAGCGCATCGCCGCCGCCGAGTCGCCGTCGCGGGAGCCGAAGTTGCCCTGGCCGTCGATCAGCGGATAGCGCAGCGAGAAGTCCTGCGCCATTCTCACCATCGCCTCGTAGGCGGCCGAGTCGCCGTGCGGATGGAATTTGCCGAGCACGTCGCCGACCACGCGCGCGCTCTTGACCGGCCGCGCGTTCGCCGCCAGCCCCATCTGGTCCATCGCGTACAGGATGCGCCGCTGCACCGGCTTCAGCCCGTCGGCGAGATCCGGCAGCGCCCGGCCCTTGACCACCGAGACCGCGTAGTCGAGATAGGCGCGCTGGGCGAAGGTGGCGAGCGTCAACGCTTCGCCGCCCTCGCCGACCGGAAAGAGGGTTTGCTGTTCGGCCATCGGGAACGCCGCGGGAACGCGGCAGGAATCCTGCGGGAGGCCGCGATTCTACGGATTGGCGCCACGGTCGTCGCGCCGACGAAGCGCAACGCGTGCAGTCGGCGCCCTCGTGCTCGGCCGCGCGGCCGCCCGAAGGGAGCGCATCCATTCCGCGCCCGCGCCAGCGTGCGCGCCTCACAGCGGATGCACGGGCGACGGCGCCAGCCGTCGCGGACATCCGCTGTGCCCGATCAGTGCATCAGAGACCGCTCCCGCCCGCTGTCGCGCTGCTCGACCAGGAACTGGGTGAACTCCTCCGCCGTCAGCGGCCGCGAGAACAGGTAGCCCTGCGCCGAGTCGCAGCCGAGCTGGCGCATCCAGTTCTGCTGCGCCTGCGTCTCGACGCCTTCGGCGGTGATCTTGATGCCGAGCGCACGCGCCATCTCGATGACCGCCTTGACGATCGTCAGCGTGCGCGCGTCGCGCATGCATTCGACGGTGAAGCTGCGGTCGATCTTCAGGCGGTGGATCGGCAGATCGCGCAGATGCGCCAGGCTGGAGAAGCCGACGCCGAAGTCGTCCAGCGCCAGCCGGATGCCGGCGCGCCGCAGCCGCACGAGGTTCTCGCGCACCGTCGCCGAGGTGTCGAGCAGGCTGGTCTCGGTGACTTCGATCTCGACATCGCCGGTGGCGACGCCGTACTCGGCCAGGGTGCCCAGCAGCGTCTCGACGTAGCCTGCCTGGCGCAGGTGCACTCCGGCGACGTTCACCGCCAGCGGCGGCATCGCCAGTCCCATCCCGTGCCAGCCGCTTGCTGCCCTGCAGGCCTCGCGCACGACCCAGTCGCCGAGTCCCATCACCAGGCCGCTCTCCTCGGCGATCGGGATGAACTCGGCCGGCGAGACCTCGCCGACCTCGTCGTCGAGCCAGCGCACCAGCACCTCGGCACCGACGACGTGACCGTCGGCGAGCGACACCGTCGGCTGGAAGTAGAGCCTGAACTCCCGCAGCTCGATGGCCTTGCGCAGCCGTTGCTCCAGGCGCAGCCGCAGGTCGACCCGGCGCGCCACCGAGGGCGTGTACAGGGCGTAGGTCGCGCGGCCGCTCTCCTTGGCCTCGTACATCGCCGCGTCGGCGGCGTTGACGAGCGACTCGAGGTCCGATCCGTCGTGCGGGAAGAAGCTCAGGCCGATCGACGGCGTGACCACCAGATCGGCGCCGAACACGCGCATCGGCTCGCTGACGACGCCGACCAGGCGCCGCGTCAGCTCCACCGCCGCCTGCGGCGCCGTCACGTCGCCGAGCAGCGCCACCAGTTCGTCGCCACCGCGCCGGCCGAGCAGCCGCGGCGGCGGAATCTCGCGCTGCAGCCGCTCGGCGACGATGCGCAGCACCTCGTCGCCAGCGCGGTGGCCATAGCCGTTATTCAGCAGCCGGAAGTTGTCGAGGTCGATGAACAGCAGCGCACAGCGCCTGCCGTCTTCCCGCGCCCGTTCGAGCTCGGCGCGGGCGCTCTCGTCGAAGGCGTGGCGATTGGCAAGCCCGGTCAGGGGATCGACCGTCGCCAGCCGCTCGATGCTTTCCCTGGCGCGAACCTGGTCGGTGACGTCCTTCGACACGCCGCGATAGCCGGTGAAGCGGCCGTTGGCGTCGAAGACGGGATCGCCGCTGGAGGCGATGTAGCGGAAGCTGCCGTCGCGCCCGTAGCGGCGGACGATCAGGTCCCGGAACGGCTTGCGGGCTTCCAGCGCAGCGCGATGCTCGTCCCAGCTGTCGGGCTGGATCAGGTCGCCGGCAAGATCCCAGCGCTGGCGGCCGATGATGTCGGTGGCGTCGGGGTGGGCGCTGTGCACCGGCGCCAGCGCGCCGCGCTCGATGCGGGTGAAGCGAAGCTCGGCGTTCATTTCCCAGAACCAGTCCGACGACAGCTCGGTCAGCGCCCGGAAGCGGGCTTCGCTGGCGACCAGCCGGTCGATCAGCGCCGTGCGTTCGGTGACGTCGAGCGACAGGCCGCGGTAGCCGATGAAGACCTCGCCGCGGAACATCGGCTCGGCCGAGATCTCGAACACGCGGTCCGGACGGTCCTGGTAGCGGACGCGGAACGGCAGCCGGTGCAGCCGCTGGCGGCCGTGCATCGCCATCAGCGCCGCCTCGCGGTCGTCCTCGTCGATGCTGCCGATCGCCGACTGGCCGAACGGCTTGCCGATGATGGCCTCGATCTGCGCCGGTTCGAACTCCGAGCTGCCGCGCACCAGCGTGTAGCGCAGCTGGGCGTCGGTCTCCCAGTACCACTCGGTCACCAGCCGCGCCAGGGCACGGAAGCGCTCCTCGTCGCGGCGCAGGGCATGGATGGTGTTCTCCGCCTCGCTGATGTCGCGCACGGCGCCGTAGTAGCCGGAGAAGCCGCCGTCGGCGCCGAACACGGGCTTGCCGCAGGCCGCCAGCCAGGTCGTCTTGCCGTCGCCGCGTTCGATGCGGAAGCGGAACCAGGGAAACGGTTCGCGCCGGCGCACCCGCTCGTCGAACTCCGCCTGCGGCGCGTCGTCCGACCAGTAGCCGTCGAGGTCGCGCACCGCGCGGCCGAGCAGCTCCGGGGCCGCGCGGCCGAACATCGCCGCCGTCTCCGGAGACACCTCGACCAGCCGGCCCAGTTCATCGGTGCGCCAGAAGCCGTCGCGCGTCAGGTCGGCGAGATCCTCCATCGCCCGGCGCTGCCGGCTCAGCGCCATGCCGCGCAGCTCCGCTTCGGACAGCACGCTGCGCAGGCTGATCATGCCGCCGTCCGGCGTGCGGCAGTCGCTCATCATCACCCAGTTGCCATCGAAGTGGCGCACGCGGTCGCTGTACGGGACATCGGGCTGCACGCGGCGCAGGCGGTCCTCGATGTACTGGTGCAGCGATCTGCCTTCGGTCAGCGTCGGTGACGCGTGCGCGTAGTAGGCGCGCAGCAGGTCCTCGTGCGGCGTGCCCGGCTCGAGCAGATGCGCGACCTGCGGATACAGCCGGCGGTAGGCGTCGTTGCAGGCCACCAGCCGGTCGTCGTGGTCGTAGACCGCGAGGCCGGTGCTCATCGACGCGATCGCGCCCTCGATGGCGTTCGCCCGCTGCAGCGCCTCCTCCTGCTGACGGCCGCCCTGCCGCAGCCAGGTGACGGCGCCGCCGAGCAGCGCCAGCGCCGCCGCCGCCTGCACCAGGTGCAGCAGATCGTGCAGATGGCCGCCGGCCCAGCTCGGCGCCACGACCGCGGTGGCGGCGGGATACAGCCAGTTCACGAACTCGTAGGCGAGCGTGAACAGCAGCACGGCGGCGATCGCGACCACGGCGAGGCGCTGCCGCCGCCGCAGCACCGGCCAGCGCCAGCGCTGCGCCGAATCCGGCCGACGCCGCGCGGCGATGGACGCTGACCTCACCGGATCGTCGTCGAAGCGAATGCCGTTTTCGCTCATCGCCGTGGATTGGGGCGGCTCGGCCGCCGGGCGGCTGGCGGGGACTCGACAGCGGGTCGAGCTTACCGAATGCCGCCAGCGGCAGCGCGGTTCCGGGCCGGCGCCGGCAGCGGCCCCGTTTGCCGGCGGGACCTTCCGCCGCGGGAGGTCAGTCCTCCTCGAGCTTCAGTTCCTGGATCTTGCGCGTGATCGTGTTGCGGCCGAGCCCGAGTTTGGTCGCCGCCTCGATCCGCCGGCCATGCGTCAGCCGCAGCGCCGTCCCGATCACGGTCGCCTCGAAGCGTCGCGTGATGTCGTCCATCAGATCCTGTTCACCGCTGCGCAGCCTGCGTTCGACTTCCTGTCCGAGCAGTCCGGCCCAGTCGCCGGTCGATGCGGCCGCGAGCGGAGTCGCCGCCGACGCTGGTGGCGTACGAGCGTGATCGCCCGCCTCGGCGGCAGCCGCCGCCGCAGCCGCGGGTTGGCGCAGTTCCAGCGGCAGGTCCTCGACCTTGACCACCTGCGCCGGAGCGAGCACGGTCAGCCAGTGGCACAGGTTCTCCAGCTGCCGCACGTTGCCGGGCAGCGGCATCTGCTCGACGAAGCGCAGCGCCTCGGGCGACAGCCGCTTCGGCTCGACGCCGAGCTCGCGCGCGCTCTTGGCGAGGAAGTGCCTGGCGAGCACCGCGATGTCCTCGCGCCGTTCGCGCAGCGGCGGCAGCCGCAGCCGGATCACGTTCAGGCGGTGATACAGGTCTTCGCGGAACAGGCCCTGACGCACCCGCTCCTCGAGGTTCTGGTGCGTGGCGGCGATCACCCGCGCGTCGGCCTTGATCGGCTGCTGGCCGCCGACGCGGTAGAAGAAGCCGTCGGACAGCACCCGCAGCAGCCGCGTCTGCAGCTCGGCCGGCATGTCGCCGATCTCGTCGAGGAAGAGCGTGCCGCCCTCGGCCTGCTCGAAGCGGCCGCGCCGCATCGACTGGGCGCCGGTGAAGGCGCCGCGCTCATGGCCGAAGAGCTCGCTCTCCAGCAGGTCGCGCGGGATCGCGGCCATGTTCAGCGCGATGAAGGGCTTGGCGGCGCGGGCGCTGTGCTTGTGCAGGGCCCGGGCGACGACTTCCTTGCCGCTGCCGGACTCGCCGGTGATCAGCACCGTGACCGTCGACTGCGACAGGCGGCCGATGGCGCGGAAGACCTCCTGCATCGCCGGCGCCTGGCCGAGGATCTCGGGCACCGCCGTGGCCGTCTCCTCCTCGCCCGACTCGCGCACGCTCTCGTCGACGGCGCGCCGGATCAGCTCGACGGCGCGGTCGACGTCGAACGGCTTCGGCAGGTATTCGAAGGCGCCGCTCTGGAACGCCGACACGGCGCTGTCGAGGTCGGCGTACGCGGTCATGATGATCACCGGCAGCGCCGGATGCTTGCGCTTGACGGCGCGCAGCAGCTCGATGCCGTCGAGCCCGGCCATGCGCACGTCGGAAACCAGCACCTGCGGCTGGTCACGCTCCAGCTCGCTCAGCACCTCCTTGCCGGAGGCGAAGGCGCGGCACGGCAGGTCCTGCTTGGCCAGCGCCTTCTCCAGCACCCAGCGGATGGAGCGGTCGTCGTCGACGATCCAGATCGGTCTCATGTGAGGGGCAGAAGGATGCGGAACGCCGTCCGTCCCGGCTTCGACTCGAACTCGATGCTGCCGTCGTTGGCGGTGACGAAGGCCTGCGCCAGCGTCAGGCCGAGGCCGGTGCCGCCGTCGCGGCCGGAGACGAGGGGGAAGAAGATGCGGTCCGTCAGTTCCGGCGGCACCCCGGGACCGTTGTCGGCCACCGTCAGCTCGGCGGCAAGGCGCACGTGCCGGCGGGCGATCGTGACGTGGCGGGCGATGCGCGTGCGCAGCACGATCTGCGCATCGCCGTCGGCGATGCGTCCCGCCAGCGCCTGGGCGGCGTTGCGGACGATGTTCAGCACCGCCTGGATCAGCTGTTCCTTGTCGCCGCGGCCGCCCGGCATCGAGGCGTCGTAGTCGCGCTGGATGTCGAGGCCGCGCGGGAACTCGGCCAGGATCACCGCCCGCACCCGTTCGCAGATCTCGTGCACGCTGTAGTCGGCAACGACGCGCGGCGCGCGGTGCGGCGCCAGCAGGCGGTCGACGAGCGCCTGCAGGCGGTCGGCCTCGGCGATGATCACGCGCGTGTACTCGCGCTGCTCGGCCAGCGCCAGTTCGCGTTCGAGCAGCTGCGCCGCGCCGCGGATGCCGCCGAGCGGGTTGCGCACCTCGTGCGCCAGGTTGCGCACCAGCTGCCGATTGGCTTCCGACAGGCCGACCTGCTGGTCCTCGCGGCTGACCCGCAGCTGGTGCTCGATCTCGCCGAGCTCCAGCAGCAGGCGGCCCGGCTCGTCGCCGATCATCGACACCAGCGCCTGCACGACGATCGGCTCGTGCAGCGGCCGTCTCAGCTCGACGATGTGGCGCAGCTGGCCGAGGTCGCCGGCGGCGGCGGACTGCATCAGGCGCTCGAGCTGGCGCTCGTCGGCGAACAGCCGCTGCGCCGGCTGGCCGACCAGGTGCCGGCGCGACGCTTCGAGCAGTTCTTCCGCCGCCTGGTTGGCGAAGCCGACGGTGCCGTCGGACTCGACCACCAGAACCCCGGTGGCGAGCAGATCGAGGCCGGCGTACTCGGGCATCGGTCGCGCGACCCGGCCGCAGGCGGTCACGACGGCCATGGAGTCCACCGCCGCGGCGACCGCGGGCCGCGACGGCGCGGCGTCGCTACTGGCGCGAGATCAGCGCCAGTTCGCGCTTCAGTGAATTGATGTTGTTTTCGGTGCGGTGCAGATCGGCCTGCAGCCGCGCGACCCGCTCCTGGTAGCGCGAGTCGCTGCGTTCGCCGGGAAGCCGTTCCGGTACACCACCGTTGTACTCGCCGCGCAGCGCCTGCAGCTTCGCTTCCTCGGCCCCGAGTTCGTCCTCCAGGATCCGACGCCGGTCGCCATCGCGCGCGCGCTGGGTCTGGCTGTCCACGCGCGGGAAGTTCGCCGGCGAGATCGGAGCGGCCTGCGCCGGCCGCGGTTCCGCGGCGGCGCGCGCCTGCTGGCGCGGGGCCGGCACCGACAACGCCGGTTGCACGTCGAGGCGCGCGCAGCCGCGACCGCCGCCGGTGTTCTGGTAGGTCTTCCGGCCCAGCGAGTCCTGGCAGACGAAGATGTCCGAACCGGCCAGCACTGCTGCCGGGGACGCGAGCAGCAGCGCCAACGCCGAGCGCCTCAGGAGCGACGAAAGCATGCCGCGGAGTGTAAGAGAGGCGGGCGCGCCGCGGCATCGGCAATCGGGCTGAACCGTTCGGCCGGACAACCATCGGCAACAGTCTGTATCGCACCATGCCCAGGCGCAGCATCGGCTGCCGGCGACAGGCAAAGGGGCGGTTGCCCGCCCCTTTGCCGCAGGCGCCGGACGCGCTGTTACAGGCTGTAGTACATGTCGAATTCAATCGGGTGGGTGGTCATGCGGAAGCGCGTGACCTCCTCCATCTTCAGCGCGATGTAGGCATCGATCATGTCGTTGCTGAACACGCCGCCGCGGGTCAGGAACTCGCGGTCGCGGTCGAGATTGTCCAGCGCCTCGTCGAGCGAGGCGCAGGGGTGCGGGATCTTGGCCGCTTCTTCCGGTTCGAGGTCGTACAGGTTCTTGTCCATTGGTTCGCCCGGATGGATCTTGTTCTGCACGCCGTCCAGGCCGGCCATCAGCAACGCCGCGAAGGCGAGGTACGGATTGGCGGTCGGGTCGGGGAAGCGCACCTCGACCCGGCGACCCTTCGGGTTCGACACATAGGGGATCCGGCAGGAGGCCGAACGGTTGCGCGCCGAGTAGGCGAGGTTGATCGGCGCCTCGAAGCCCGGCACCAGCCGCTTGTAGGAGTTGGTGCCCGGATTGGTGATCGCATTGAGCGCCTTGGCATGCTTGATCACGCCGCCGATGTAGTACAGCGCGAACTCCGACAGGCCGGCGTAACCGTTGCCGGCGAAGAGGTTCTGGCCGTCCTTCCACACCGACTGGTGCACGTGCATACCGGAGCCGTTGTCGCCGACCACCGGCTTCGGCATGAAGGTCGCCGTCTTGCCGTAGCTGGCGGCGACGTTCCACACCGTGTACTTCAGGATCTGCAGCCAGTCGGCGCGCTTGACCAGGGTGGCGAACTTGGTGCCGATCTCGCACTGGCCGGGCGCGGCCACCTCGTGGTGGTGCACCTCGACCTCGACGCCCTGCTGCTCCAGCAGCAGGCACATCTCCGAGCGCATGTCCTGCAGCGAGTCGGTCGGCGGCACCGGGAAGTAGCCGCCCTTGACCGGCGGCCGGTGGGCGAGGTTGCCGGCCTCGTAGTCGATCCCGGTCGACCACGGCGCCTCTTCCGACTTGATCTTGACGTAGGAGCCCCACATGCCCGAGTCCCAGGTCACCGAGTCGAAGATGAAGAACTCGGGCTCGGGGCCGAAGTAGGCGGTGTCGCCGATGCCGGTCGACTTCAGATACGCCTCGGCGCGCTTGGCGAGCGAGCGCGGATCCCGGTCATAACCCTTGCCGGTCGACGGTTCGACCACGTCGCAGGTCAGGATCAGCGTGTTCTCTTCCCGGAACGGGTCCATGCGAACCGAGTCCGGGTCCGGCATCAGCAGCATGTCGGACGCCTCGATGCCCTTCCAGCCGGCGATCGACGAACCGTCGAAGGCATGGCCATGCTCGAACTTGTCGGTGTCGACCACCTTCGCCGGCACCGAAACGTGCTGTTCCTTGCCCTTGGTGTCGGTGAAGCGGAAGTCCACGAAGCGGACCTCGTTGTCGGCAATCATCTTGATGACGTCTTTGGGCGTCCCCATACAGCGCTCTCCTTTCGCGAGATGAACCTGAAGCAGTCGACCGGTGAAATCGCCGCCCTCCTGCGGACGGCGGCGCGGATCAGTCAAACGGATTTAGCAGGAACCGTGCCGCCCGCGATCGGCGGCCATCGAGATCGCGCACCGCGCCTGTGCATCAAGGGTTTAGGCCGAGAATTTCCTTTGCGCCGCAACAGAACGGAGCCAGATGCGCACTTGGATCGTGACGGCCAGAGCACAGATTCAGTGCATCCAGCACCATCATACGCCGCAGAACGCACCGCAATGGTGCTAGCCGAGAAACAAAGCCTGCAGATCGCTGAGGAAGCGCCGACCCAGCGCGGTTGGCACGATCCGGTCCTGCGTCACGGCCAGCAGACCGCGCCGCTCGGCGGCTTCGAGCGCCGGTTCGATCGCCGACGGCGGCAGCCCGGTCCGTTCCCGGAACAGGCGCAACGGCACCCCCTCGGTCAGCCGCAGCGCGTTGAGCATGAATTCGAAGGCGAGGTCGCGGCGCGCGACTTCGGTCGACTCCGCCAGCGGCTCGCCGCGCAGGGCGCCATCGATGTACCCGCCAGGCTGCCGCAGCCGCGCCTGGCGCAGGATCCGGCCCGGAAAGGAGATCTTGCTGTGAGCGCCGGCACCGATGCCCAGATAGTCGCCGAATTCCCAGTAGTTCAGGTTGTGGCGGCAGTGCCGGCCGGAAGCAGCGTAGGCCGAGACCTCGTAGTGCCGGTAGCCGGCCGCCGCCAGCCGCGGCTCGATCCATTCATGCATCGCCGCGGCGGTGTCGTCGTCCGGCAGGCTGGGCGGGTACTTGGCGAAGACCGTGTTCGCCTCGATCGTCAGCTGGTACAGCGACAGATGCGGCGGCGCCAGGCCGAGGGCGGTCTCGACGTCGGCCCGCATCGCCTCGAAGTCCTGCCCCGGCAGGGCATACATCAGGTCGAGATTGAAGTTGTCGAACACCTTGTGGGCGATGTCGATCGCCGCCAGCGCCTGCCGGCGGTCGTGAATGCGTCCGAGCCTTCGCAGGGCGTCGTCGCTGAACGACTGCACGCCGATCGACAGCCGGTTGACGCCGGCGGCGCGAAACGCCGCGAAGCGCCCGGCCTCGACGGTTCCGGGGTTCGCTTCCAGCGTGACTTCACAGTCCGCCTCGATCGGCAGGCGGGCGCGCAGGTCGGACAGCAGCCGGTCGAGCCCCTCGGCGCTCATCAGGCTCGGCGTGCCGCCGCCGAAGAAGATGCTGCCGATGCGGCGGCTCCAGACCAGCGGCAGCGCCGAATCGAGGTCGGCGCGCAATGCATCGAGGTAGCGCGACTCCGGAATCGCCGCCTCGCCGCCCTCGGCCTCGTGCGAATTGAAATCGCAGTACGGGCACTTGCGCACGCACCATGGAACGTGCACGTACAGGGCGAGCGGCGGCAGCGCCGGCAGCCGGATCGTGCCCGGCCGCAGCAACTGCATCGGGTCCGGCGCGACCGGCCGCGACGGCCGCACCGGAATCACCGCCAGCCCCAGTCAGCGGCGAGCCGCCGCGCCAATTCGCGCATTGCCGCCGCGCGGTGGCTGACGCGGTTCTTGACCTCCGGCGCCAGCTCGGCGGCCGTGCAGCCGAGATCGGGCAGCCAGAAGTGCGGGTCGTAACCGAAACCACCGGCGCCGCGCGGCACATCGATCACCTCGCCCGGCCAGCGCCCATCGGCGATCAGAGGCTCGGGGTCGGAAGCGCCGCGGACGGCCACCAGCAGGCAGGTGTAGTGCGCACGCCGGTCGGCATGCGCCGCCAGTGCCCGGACGAGGGCGGCATTGTTCGCCGCGTCGCCGCCACCGGCGAGGGCGAAACGCGCCGAGCGGACCCCGGGCAGGCCGTCGAGCGCCGCGCAGCACAGTCCGGAGTCGTCGGCGAGCGCCGGCAAGCCCGTGCGCGCCGACGCGTGCCGCGCCTTGGCGAGCGCGTTCTCGACGAAGGTGTCGTGCGGCTCAGCGGCCAGGGAGACGCCGAGGCTGCGCTGCGGCAGCAGCTCGATGGCGAGCGGCGCCAGCAGCGCTCCCAACTCGCGCAGCTTGCCGGGATTGTCGGAGGCGAGGACCAGCCGGCGCACGCAGCGCCCGTCAGTTAACACCGAGCACGGCGCGCTGCTTCTCGACCAGAACGCCGATGGCCGAACGCGCCGCGACCAGCATCGCATCGAGATCGGCCTGCGAGAACGGCGCCCCCTCGGCAGTGCCCTGCACTTCGACGAAACCGCCGCCGCCGGTCATCACCACGTTCATGTCGGTCTCGCAGGTCGAGTCCTCGGCATAGTCGAGGTCGACCAGCACCCGGCCGCCGTGCATGCCGACCGACACCGCGGCGACGAAGTCGCGCACCGGCAGCGCCGCGATCTGGCCGCGGTCGCGCAGCCACCGCAACGCATCATAGGCGGCCACGAAGGCGCCGGTCACCGAAGCGGTGCGGGTGCCGCCATCGGCCTGCAGCACATCGCAGTCGATCTGCAACGTCCGCTCGCCGAGCCGCGCCAGATCGACCACCGCGCGCAGGCTGCGGCCGATCAGACGCTGGATTTCCAGCGTTCGCCCGCCCTGCCGCCCGCGCGCCGCCTCGCGCTCGGTGCGCGTCGACGTCGAGCGCGGCAGCATGCCGTACTCCGCCGTCAGCCAGCCCTGCCCCTTGCCCTTGAGGAAAGCCGGCACGCGCTCCTCGACCGAGGCGGCGCACAGCACGCGCGTGTCGCCGTACTCGATCAGCGCCGAGCCTTCGGCGTGGCGAAGCACGGCGCGGGTGATTGCGACCGGCCGCAGGTCGAGGTCGCCGCGACCGAAGGACCGCGAAGCGCCTGACCGTTGTCCTGCGCGCTGCGCGCTCCGGGGCGAGCGCCT
>CAYLZU010000007.1:15150-25792 GCA_964388005.1 uncultured Burkholderiaceae bacterium | reverse complement strand
AGCGCGCCCGGCCGCTCCGAAGCGCGAATCCTTCGAGCGCAGCGAGAAGGTACTCCACTGAGCCCGCCGGGCCGCCCCAAGGGCGAATCCCTGAGCGCGCAGCGCGAAGGCAGTCCATTCCTCCCGCCGGGCCGCCCCAAGGGCGAATCCGTCGAGCGCGGCGAGAAGGAAGGTTGATGTCCCTGACCAGGCGCCCGGTGGCCATTCTTCAGCATCACGAGGATGTCGGGCCGGGGTTCTTCGAGGACTGGCTGCGCGAACACCGCATCGACTACCGGCTGTTCCGCCTCGACGAGGGCGAGCCGTTGCCGGCCGCGCCCGACGAGTTCGCCGGCGTCTGTTCGCTCGGCGGGCCGATGAGCGCCAACGATCCGCTGCCGTGGATCGGCCCCGAACTGGAGTTGCTGCGTGGCGCCGTGGCCGCCGGCGTGCCGGTGATCGGCCACTGCCTCGGCGGACAACTGCTGGCCAGGGCGCTCGGGGCGAAGGTCGTGCGCAACCCGGTGAAGGAGATCGGCTGGGGCCGGGTGGCCGTCAGCGAGCCGCAACTGGCGCGCGAGTGGCTGGGCGCGGTGGCCGGCGAGATCGAGGTCTTCCAGTGGCACGGCGACGCCTTCACGCTGCCGCCGCGGGCGACCGCTTTCCTCACCAGCCGCTGGTGCGGCAACCAGGCCTTCGTCATCGAGCACGGAGGCGTCGCGCACGTCGGCATGCAGTTCCACTGCGAGGCGACGCCGGCGATCGTGCGCAACTGGAGCGGCGACGACACCTGGTACGACGAAGTGCAGGCCGAGCGCGCCGCCACCGGCGGCCCGGCAGTGCAGGACGCCGAGGCGATGCGCGACGATCTGGAGGCGCGCTGCGCGGCGATGCACGCGATCTCGGCGCGCATCTACGCCCGCTGGTGGCGCGGCGCGGCGCAGCGCGCCGGCACCGCCCACGCCGCGCACGCGATTCGCTGAGCGGGCAAACCCGCTCGACGCCGATGCTGCCGGAACTGCACGAGCAGGTTTCGCTGCGCGGGTTCAACACCTTCGGCGTCGAGGCGCGGGCGCGCTTCCTCTGCCGCGTGCGCTCGGCCGACGACCTCGCGCTGCTGGCGGCCGAGCCGAAGCTCGCCGGCCTGCCGCGGCTGGTGCTCGGAGGCGGCAGCAACCTGCTGCTGACGCGCGACTTCGACGGCCTGGTGATCAAGGTCGACGTGCCGGGGTTGATTGAGCTGGGCGATGCCGGCGGTGCCTGGCACGTCGACGTCGGCGCCGGCGAGAACTGGCACGCCACCGTCGAGCGCCTGCTGGCGATCGACCGCCCCGGGCTGGAGAATCTGGCGCTGATCCCCGGCAACTGCGGCGCGGCGCCGATCCAGAACATCGGCGCCTACGGGCTGGAGCTGGCGGAGCGCTTCGATTCGCTCGCCGCCTGGGACGTCGACGCGCGGAAGATGGTGCGCATGAGTGCGGCCGAGTGCGACTTTGGCTATCGCGACAGTGTCTTCAAGCGCGAATTGGCCGGCCGGCGGGTGATCCTGTCGATCCGGCTGGCGCTGCCGAAGCGGTGGCAACCGGTGGCGGGTTACGCCGACGTGGCGCAGGAGCTGAAGGCGCGCGGCATCGCGCGGCCGCAGCCGCGCGAGATCTTCGACGCCGTGGTGGCGATCCGCCGCCGCAAGCTGCCCGACCCGGCGGCGATCGGCAATGCCGGCAGCTTCTTCAAGAACCCGATCGTCTCGCGCGAGCAGCACCGGTCGCTGATCGCGCACCACCCGTCGCTGGCGAGCTATGCGCTGCCGGGCGGGCGGGTGAAGCTCGCCGCCGCCTGGCTGATCGACGCCGCCGGTCTGAAGGGAGTCACTCGCGGCCGCGCCGGCGTCTACGAGAAGCAGGCGCTGGTGCTGGTCAACCGCGGCGGCGCCACCGGCGCCGAGATCCTGGCGCTGGCGCGCGAGGTGCAGGACAAGGTGCAGGAGAAGTTCGGCATCCGGCTCGAGCCGGAGCCGGTGATCGTCTGACCGGCCGCCGCTGGCCGTCTACCGTTTGCGGTCCCGGTCCTCGCCAAGCCGCAGCATCGACGTGCCTTCGCCCGCCGCCAGCAGCCCCGCCTTCGAGTAGACGGCGAGCTTGTCGCGGGTGTCGGCGATGCGGCGGTCGAAGCGCTCGATGTCGTTGCCCTTGAAGGGGCTCGCGTCGCCTCTGATGTAGTCGTCTCCTGCCTTCATCGCCGCCACCTGCATCGTGCCGGTGATGGCGCGGCTGATCGGCATGGTGTCGAAGCAGGTCGTGCCGGCGGTGCAGATGTGGAGCGAATCGGCGAGGTAGCGGCCGAGTTCGGCGACAGGGACCTCGGATCCTGACGTTCTTCGACCAACAGGGCCTGCTCGGCTCGGCCGAGCCGGTGCCTGACCGGCATGGTCGATGGTGCGCATCTCGGGCAAGGGACGCGTACTGGGGTTGGTTGCGAAGGCAGAAACGGGGGACTTCGATGAAGTTTGCGGTGACCGTGGTGCGAGACGAGGACGGCGCCTGGGTCACCGAGTGCCCGGGCATTCCGGGTTGCGTCAGCCAGGGCGCGAGCCGGGACGAGGCGCTTGCCAACATTCGCGAAGCCATCGCCGCTTGTATCGAGGTTCGAGCAGAGCCCGCATGCCCTTGACCGTCGAGACGCAACAGGTCGAAGTTGCGATCGGATGCCGTCGCTGCCGATCGTCAGCGGCTGTCAGGCCGTCGACGTATTCGAGCGAACCGGCTGGACGATCGCGCGCGAGGGCGGCGGCTACATCATCCTCGTCAAGCCGGGACACATCGCGACGCTTTCGGTGCCGGACCACAAGGAGATTGCCCTGGGGACGCTTCGCAGCCTGACTCGCGCCGCGGGGCTGACGGTTGACGACTTCCTGGACGCTCTGCGACCTTGACCTGGGGCTGACCGGCGATCCGGGCCGGCGCCACGAGTGGTCAGAGCAGCCTTGTCGCCGATCCGGGATGGGCAGGGCCGCGGCCGGATGGCGCGTCATGCGAGACGTCGAGGCGGCCGTCAGCAGGCCGCTCGTTCGCGCAGCCGCTGCAGCAGTTCGATCATGCCGGCGGCGGCCCCCAGTGCCTCGTTCAGGATCGCGGCGCGGATCTGTGGCTGCTCGGGATACTCCTGCGTCAGCGAATTGCGCAGCGCGCGCCAGCGCAGCCAGCCGGCGGTCGTCAGATAGCCGAACCGTTCGAGGCGGTCGAGCACGTCGATCAGCGGCAGGTCGGCCACCGGCTCGCCGAGCACGTCGGCGGCGAAGGGCCGCAGGACATGCTCCCCGAGCGTGTCCTGAAGCTTGATGAAGCGCAGGACGAACTGGTCGGTCGTGCGCACCAGTCCGGGTTCGGCGGCCTGCACCTCGGCGATGCCAAAGGAGCGGGGCATTGCCGCCATCGCGCTGCCCAGCACGTCGGCGTGCCGTTGGCATTGGGACAGTGCGTCGGCGAGCGGCAGGGTCATGTCGCAGCTCGTTGCCGGTCAGAGCGGAACGGCTTGCCGCCGCGCCTGCTCGACGATCGGGCTGGCGTTGGAGCCGTCGTCGATGACGATGTCGATCTTGCGCTCGCCAATGCGCCGCCACAGCTCGGCGAGCAGGTCGAGCCGGCGCCGCACCGCCTCCTTCGGCGGCAGGTCGGTGCGGACGACGAGGTCGATGTCGCCTCCGCGGCGCGCGTCATCGAGGCGCGAACCGAACAGCCGCGGCTCGACGCCGAAGTGGCGCAGGCACGCTTCGCGGATGATGCGGCGCTCGCTTTCGCTCAGTCGCATGTGCCGATGTTAAGGGGGGCGGCAGCGATGCGGCCGGTACTGGCGAGGACGATCCCGCCGTCAACGCGACTCGACGTTGCCCTTGTCCTCGCCGATGCGCAGCATCGACGTCCCTTCGCCCGCCGACAGCAGCCCCGCCTTCGAGTAGACGGCGAGCTTCTCGCGGGTGTCGGCGATGTCGAGGTTGCGCATCGTCAGCTGCCCGATGCGGTCGGCCGGCGAGAACATCGACTCGCCCTTTTCCATCGTCAGCCGCTCGGGCTTGTAGGTCAGGTTCGGCGAGGCGGTGTTCAGGATCGAGTAGTCGTTGCCGCGCCGCAGTTCGAGCGTCACCTCGCCGGTGACCGCCCGCGCCACCCAGCGCTGCGCGGCTTCGCGCAGCATGATCGCCTGCGGGTCGAACCAGCGGCCCTGGTACAGCAGGCGCCCCAGCTTGCGGCCGCTGTCGCGGTACTGCTCGATGGTGTCCTCGTTGTGGATGCCGGTGACGAGCCGCTCGTAGGCGATGAACAGCAGCGCCATGCCCGGCGCCTCGTAGATGCCGCGGCTCTTGGCTTCGATGATGCGGTTCTCGATCTGGTCCGACATGCCGAGCCCGTGCCGGCCGCCGATGCGGTTGGCCTCCAGCACCAGCTCGACCGGATCGGGATACTGGATGCCGTTCAGCGCCACCGGCATGCCCTCGTCGAAGCGCACCGTCACTTCCTCGCGCTTGACCACGACCTCGTCGCGCCAGAAGGCCACGCCCATGATCGGCTGCACGATGCGGATGCTGGAGTCGAGGCGCTCCAGGTCCTTCGCCTCGTGCGTGGCACCGAGCATGTTCGAGTCGGTCGAGTACGCCTTCTCGACGCTCATCTTGTAGTCGAAGCCGTGGGCGATCAGGAACTCGCTCATCTCCCTGCGGCCGCCGAGCTCGTCGATGAATGCCTGGTCGAGCCAGGGCTTGTAGATGCGCAGCGAAGGATTGGCGAGCAGGCCGTAGCGGTAGAAGCGCTCGATGTCGTTGCCCTTGAAGGTGCTGCCGTCGCCCCAGATGTGGACGTCGTCGTCCTTCATCGCCGCCACCAGCATGGTGCCGGTCACCGCGCGGCCGATCGGCGTGGTGTTGAAGTAGGTGGCGCCGGCGGTCGAGATGTGGAAGGCGCCGCACTGCAGCGCCGAGATGCCCTCGGCGACCAGCTGCGCGCGGCAGTCGATCAACCGCGCGCCGGCGGCGCCGTATTCCATCGCCTTGCGCGGGATCGCGTCGTAGTCGGACTCGTCGGGCTGGCCGAGGTTGGCGGTGTAGGCGTACGGGATCGCGCCCTTCTGGCGCATCCACAGCAGCGCGGCGCTGGTGTCCAGCCCGCCGGAGAACGCGATGCCGACCTTCTCGCCGGCCGGGAGGTGCTGGAGGATGGTGGACATGTCGTTGCGTGCAGTGGCGAAGGAGTTCGGAGCGTCCGCGAGGCGGGCGATGCCGCGGATGTTCGCAGGGCGGAGCCACGCGCGGGGGCGAATTGTAGGCCGCGGCCTGACGCTACCGACGCCGCCGCAATCGGCGGTCTTGTGAGCGAACCGGACGCCGGAGGGTTGAGCCGGAGTGACGTCCAAGCCGAACTCCGGGCGCTCTCGGCAAGCCCGGTCGATCCGCGGTGCCGCGGTCGCCCCGGTGCCGCAAGCTTCCGGAACCTCGCTCGATCCACTCGCCGTCGGCTCAGTCGCTCGACCGCGGGGCGAGCGGCTTGACCAGCAGCAGGCACGGGTGCGCCGGCGACCAAAAGTCGGCGAATTCCTCCACCGCAACGAAGCCGCAGCGGCGGTAGAACTCGCGCGTCCGCGCGTAGTGCGGGTCAGGGTGGCTCGGGCCGAGCGTCTTGACCTGCAGCAGGACGCCGCCGCGACCGCGCCACCAGTGCTCGGCGGCGTCAAGCAGCGCCTTGCCCAGGCCGCGGCCGTGATGGGCGCGCGCCACCGCCATGCAATCGATCTCCGCGGTCTCGTCGAAGTGCCGGCGCAGGCTCAGGAAGGCGACCGGCTCGCCTTCGACGCGGGCGGTGAAGGTGGGCAGTTCGCCGGCGCGGCGGGCGTAGTCGAGCAGCGGCTGCTCCAGCCCGAACCACTCGGGCAGGGTGCGCAGGATCGACTCAGCCCGCGACGGGTCGAGCGGTGCCGGCCCGTCGACGCGCGCGCCGCTCAATCGAGCCTGGCGCCGCTGCGCTTGATCACCGGCTGCCAGCGGTTGCGTTCGTAGGCCATGAACTCGCCGAACGACTCCGGCGATCCACCGGCGATGTCCCAGCCGGCGGCCTCGATCCTCGGCCGCGTCTGCGGCGACGTCAGGATGGCGTTGATTTCCCGGTTCAGGTGCGCGATCGCCTCGCGCGGCGCGCCGGCCGGGGCGACGAAGCCGTTCCACGCCACCGCCTCGAAGCCGGGGTAGCCGCTCTCGGCAATGGTCGGCAGTTCCTTCATCTGCGGCCAGCGCTGAAGGCTCGTCACCGCCAGCGGCCGGATGCGGCCGGCCTGGATCAGCGGCAGCAGCGAGGTCGGGTTGGACATGATCATCTGCACGTCGCCCGCGGCGGTGGCCTGCACCGCCGGCGGTGCGCCGTTGAACGGGATGTGCACGACATAAAGGCCGGCGACCGACTTGAGCAGTTCCATCGCCAGGTGCGACGTGCTGCCGTTGCCGACCGAGGCGTAGTTCAGCTGCCCCGGCCGCGCCCGCACGAAGGCCACCAGTTCGGCGAACGATCGCACCGGCAGGCTGCCCGTCACCGCCAGGATGTTCGGCGCCGTTCCGACGAGTACGATCGGCGCCAGGTCACGCGCCGGGTCGTAGGGCAGCTTGGCGTACAGGAACTGCGCCGTGGCCAGCGGCCCGGTGAACGACAGGCCGATCGTGTAGCCGTCGGGCGTCGCCTTGGCGACCGCGTCGGTGCCGGCCGTGCCTCCGGCCTGCGGCCGGTTCTCGGCGATCACGGGCTGGCCGAGCCGCTCGCGCAGCGCCTCCGCAACGAGACGGCCGAGCACGTCGACCGACGAGCCCGGCGGCGCGGTGAGGATCAGCCGGACCGGTTTCGCCGGCCACGCCTGCGCGCGCAGGGGGGCGGCGGCGCAGGCGAGCGCCGATGCGGCGGCGAGGAGAACCGCGCGCCGGCGGCTGCGCTTTGCGTCGGCGCCGCCACCGGCGCAGGCTGCAGGAGGTGCCGCCGCTGCCCCTGCCGTGCGCCGCGGTCCAGACGTCATGCGATGCCGCCCCTGCGCCGGCGCCGCGAGGCGAGGGTCATTCGGGGTCGTGGCACACCGCCTCGACGTTGTTGCCGTCGGGGTCGAGCACGAAGGCGCCGTAGTAGTCGGCGTGATAGTGCGGGCGCAGTCCCGGCGGGCCGTTGTCGCGGCCGCCGTGGGCCATCGCCGCCGCGTAGAACGCATCGACGGCGCTGCGCCGGTCGGCATGCCAGGCGAGGTGGGTCGGCCCCGAGGGCGCGTGCGGCGACTCGACGAACCAGGTGTCGAACCTGCCGCCGTGCTCGAAGCCGAGCATGCGCACGCCGTCGTGTTCGCCCTGATAGCCGAGCTTGTATCCGAGCGGCGCCAGGGCCGCCTCGTAGAACGCCCGCGTCGCCGCCAGGTCGCGGACGCGGAAGGTCATGTGGTCGAGCATGGATACCTCTCAAGCGACGTCGCGGCCGAGCAGCAGGTACTCCATCAAGGCCTTCTGCACGTGCAGCCTGTTTTGTCTCCGGCCGGCGCTTCGCGCCTTAGCGTTCGCTGTGCTCACGTTAGCCTGCGACCGAACCGCCTGCCGTGCCGTCAAGCAACGTCGCGCCCGAGCAGGAGGTATTCCATCAACGCCTTCTGCACGTGCAGGCGGTTCTCAGCCTCGTCCCAGACAACCGACTGCGGGCCTTCGATCACCTCGTTCGTCACTTCCTCGCCGCGGTGCGCGGGCAGGCAGTGCATGAACAGCGCCTCGGGTTTTGCCGCCGCCATGATCCGGTCGTCGACGCACCAGTGCGCGAACGCCTGGCGGCGCTGCTCGTTCTCGGCCTCGAAACCCATGCTGGTCCAGACGTCGGTGGTGACGAGGTCGGCGCCGCGGGCCGCATCCGGCGGCGAGTCGAACACCGCCAGGTGCGGTCCCGGCGGCGCCAGCGCCGGGTCGAGCGCGTAGCCGGGCGGCGTCGACACGTTGACGCGGAAGCCGAGCACCTGCGCCGCCTGCAGCCAGGTATAGGCGACGTTGTTGGCATCGCCGATCCAGGCCACCGTGCGGCCTGCGATCGGGCCGCGGTGCTCGATGAAGGTGAAGATGTCGGCCAGGATCTGGCAGGGGTGGTACTCGTTGGTCAGGCCGTTGATCACCGGCACCCGGGAATACTGCGCGAAGCGCTCCAGCTTCGCCTGCTCGTAGGTGCGGATCATCACGATGTCGACCATGCGCGAGATCACGCGCGCGGTGTCCTCGATCGGCTCGGCGCGGCCGAGCTGCGAGTCGCCGGTGGTGATGTGAATGACCGAGCCGCCCATCTGGTACATGCCGGCCTCGAAGCTCACCCGCGTGCGCGTGCTGGCCTTCTCGAACACCATCGCCAGCGTGCGGTCGGCGAGCGGCTGGTAGAACTCGTAGCGCTTGAAGCGGTCCTTGATGACCTGAGTGCGCCGGAACACGTGCTCCAGCTCGTCGCGCGAGAAGTCGTCGAGGCGCAGGAAGTGGCGCAACGGCGGCTTGTTCATCGTCGCTTCCGCCCCGCTCACGCCGCGCGCTGCTCCGGGGCGGCGACGAAGGCGCGCACCAGCGGCGCCAGCCGGCCGACGATCTCGTCGGCTTCCCGGGCGTTGAGCACGAGCGGCGGCAGCAGGCGGATCACCCGCTCCTGGGTGACGTTGATCAGCAGCCGGTTGGCCAGCGCCTGCCGGACGAGGTCACCGCACGGCCGGTCCAGTTCGATGCCGATCATCAGGCCCTGGCCGCGGATCGCCACCACGCCGGCGACGCCTTTCAGCGCCGCGGCGAACCCCTCGCGGATTCGGCTTCCCATCGCCGCGGCGTTGTCGATCAGCCCTTCTTCCTCGATCAGGCGCAGTGTCTCCAGGCCGGCGCGGCAGGCGAGCGGATTGCCGCCGAAGGTGGTGCCGTGGTTGCCGGGGCCGAAGGTGCCGCGGGCAGCGCCGCCGGCGAGCACGGCGCCGATCGGCACCCCGGAGCCGAGCCCCTTGGCGAGCGTGATCACGTCCGGCCGGATGCCGGCCCACTGGTAGCCGAACCACTTGCCGGTGCGGCCGATGCCGCACTGGACCTCGTCGACCATCAGCAGCCAGCCGCGCTCGTCGCAGAGGCGGCGCAGCGCGCGCAGGAAGTCGAGGTCGGCGACGCGGATGCCGCCTTCTCCCTGCAGCGCTTCGAGCCAGATCGCCTGCACCCGCGGGTCGGACCTCGCGGCGCGCTCGACCGCGTCGAGATCGTTGTACGGCACCCGGATGAAGCCGGTCGGCAGCGGATCGAACCCTTTGCGCGCCTTCTCGCTGCCGGTGGCCGCGAGCGTGGCCAGGGTGCGGCCATGCCAGGCGTGCTCCATCACGATCGTCTGCGCTTCCGGGTTGCCGTGCTTGTGGCCGTACATGCGCACCAGCTTCAGCGCTCCCTCGTTGGCCTCGGAGCCGGAGTTGGCGAAGAAGACCTCGTCCATGCCGGTCAGCGCGCACAGGCGGTCGGCGAGCTGTTCCTGCTCGGCAATGCGATAGACGTTCGAGACGTGGATCAGCCGGCCGACCTGCTCGGCCAGCGCCGCCGTGAACTTCGGGTGCGCGTGCCCGAGGCCGTTGACGGCGATGCCGGCGAGCGCGTCGAGGTACTCGGTGCCGTCCTCGGCCACCAGCCATGCGCCGCGGCCATGCGTGAAGGCCACCGGCAGGCGGGCATAGGTATTCATCAGGTGCGTCATCGGCGCTCTCCGTCAGAGCAAAAAACAAAAAAACGCGGGAACGGTCGGCGCCGTTCCGCGTTTGGCGAAGTATAGGTGGCGGCGCCGCCGGGGCAAGGTCCGCGGCCTGCTTCGAAGGCCGGCGGCGTCAGGCCGCCAGCCTGGCCGGCATCGTTTCGCGCAGCGGCTGGATCTTCTGCTCCTCGGCCGCCGACAGCACGCGGATGCTGGGGAAGTATCCCTGGTAGACGACGCCGTGCAGTTCGACCTTGTTCTGCACCCGCAGGTAGCGGATCAGGTATTCGACGATGTTGTCGGTGATCAGCTGCCCCGGCACTAGCACCGGGATGCCGGGCGGGTAGGGCACCACCTGGTCGGCGCAGATGCGGCCGACGAGCATGCGGTTCGGCTGGTCGTTCTCGTCGAGCAGCGGCATCAGCTCGCCGCCGCAGTAGTAGGCGTCGCGCGGCAGGTAGCGCAGCTCGGTGAACGGCGGCAGGTCGGGCGTGCGGTACAGCCGCCGCGGCGCGCGCTGCTCGCGGGCGATGCGCATCAGCGCGTCGTACAGGCGCGAGCACTTCGAGCGCGTGGTGCCGATGGTCAGCAGCAGCGTGATGGTGTTGAAGGTCGACTTCTCGATCGTGATGTTGAAGCGCGAGAACAGCTCCTGCTGCAGCTCGTCGACGGTCATGCCGCAGGAGGAGATGTCGACCGTGATCTTGGTCGGGTCGAGACGGAGGTTGTCGCCCTTGACCTCCTCCGGCAGCAGGTCGTCGAGTTCCAGCACGCGGAAGGCGCCGGTCGAGTTGATCTGCTCGCGCAGCTCGGCGGCGAGCATCAGCGTGCGCTCGAGCAGCTTGTAGCCCTCCATTACCGCCTGCTTCCGCGACACGTCGAGGCTGGCGATCATGCTGTACATCGGGCTGGTCGACGTATGCATGTTG
>CAYLZU010000007.1:14238-15070 GCA_964388005.1 uncultured Burkholderiaceae bacterium | reverse complement strand
CGACAGCGTCTTGTGCGCCGACTGGGTGACGTAGTCGGCGCCGGATTCGAGCGCCGTCGGGCGCAGGTCGGGGTGGAAGCGGGCGTGCGAGAACCACGCCTCGTCGATCAGCACCTTGATGTTGCTGGCGTGGGCGGCGTCGATGATCGGCTTCAGGTCGTAGCACAGGCCGTCGTAGGTGCACGAGGTCAGCACCAGCAGCTGCGCGTCCGGGTGGTCCTCGATCGCCTTCAGGATCGTCGCTTTCGGCACCGGGCCGAACACGCCGTAGGCCTTGTTGACGCTGGAATCCAGGTACACCGGCCGCGCGCCCGACAGCACCACGCCGTGGTGCACGCTCTTGTGGCAGTTGCGGTCGAGCAGCATCTTCTCGCCGGGGGCGATCAGCGTCTGCAGGATCACCTTGTTGGCGGTCGAGGTGCCGTTGGTGGCGAAGAAGGTCTTCCGCGCGCCGAAGGCCTTGGCCGCCATCTGCTGCGCCTCGGCGATGACGCCGGTGGGCTCCATCAGCGAGTCGAGCGCCTTGACCGACACCGAGAGATCGGCGTCGAACACGTGCTCGCCCATGAACTCGTGGAACTCGCTCACCCACGGACTGCCGCGCAGCGAGTCGCCGCTCGAGTGCCCCGGCGTGTGCCAGGCGTCCTTGGCCGCCAGCACGTAGCTGCGCAGCGCGTCGTAGAACGGCGTGCGGGCGCGTTCGGCGATCTGCGCGTTGAGGATCCGGTACATGCCGCGCAGGTCGCGCTCCTCGCGGTAGAAGTAGCCGTCCACGGCCTCGGCGAACAGCGCGTCGACGACCTGGTCCTCCTTTTCCTTCTCGATCAGGATG
>CAYLZU010000007.1:0-14228 GCA_964388005.1 uncultured Burkholderiaceae bacterium | reverse complement strand
CTGCACCGCGTACAGCTTGTCGTCGACGATGACGATCTGGATGTCGCCGTCGCGTTCGATCAGCGCCAGCCCTTCCTTGGCCGTCAACGCGCCGATGAAGGTGATGCCGAACGGGTTGTCGAGGGACCGCGCGGCGGCGTTCAGCCCCTTGAGGAACTCCTTCAGGATCAGCGGCTCGTCGTTGATCAGCAGGACCTTGGAGACGGGTTGGGTCATGGGAGTCGGTCCGCGGGAGAGAAATCGGCAAGGCGGCTTGGTGGCCGGTCGGTCGGGTGGTCGGTGCCAGGTTCGTGGTCGTCGACGAGCGGTTGTACGAACCCGAGCCGATGGCGTTCACGTTCGCCATCAGCCTCGCCCGCGCCGACGGGCCGCCGGTCATCCAGGGCCGCACGACGCCCGCGCCCGGCCGCCGAGGGCCGGAATGCAACAAGGCGCGGACCGCTGTCGCGGATCCGCGCCCTGCGCGCGTGCATCATGGCCCGGGCCTCACCCGGCGGGGCCGCGGTTCAGATCAGGCCATCGCCTTGATCGCTGCCGCCAGCCGGCTCTTGTTGCGGGCGGCGCTGTTCTTGTGCACGACCCTCTTGTCGGCCAGCGAGTCGATCACCTTGGTCGCCGAGCGGAACACCGCCTGCGCCGCGGCGCTGTCGCCGGCGGCGATCGCCTTGCGCACCGACTTGATCGCCGAGCGCACGCGCGAGCGCTGCGACGACCGCAGCGCGTTACGGACATCGGACTGACGTGCCCGCTTCCGGGCCTGCTTGCTGTTTGCCATGGGTTTCCGACCTGTTGCGAGTGTTCGTCGCGGCCCCGCGTCCGAAACCGACGCTGTGGCTGCGCCATCGAGCCCGATGCCGGCATGGGCGGACACGGGGCCAAACGCGAAGCGGCGAACTATAGCAAACTGGAACCTGTTTCAGAGTCCGCGGCGGCCGTCGGGGACTCCGGGACAGGTTCTCGCAACCCTCGTCCAGGCTCGCAGCCTGACGACAATCCAGCGGCCGCAATCGAAAAACAACGCCTTGAACCTGCTGCGCGCCGCCGCCACCGTCTCCGGCCTGACGCTCGCCTCGCGCGTGACCGGACTGGCGCGCGATCTCATCATTTCGCGGGTGTTCGGCGCCAGCGCCGAGACCGACGCCTTCAACGTCGCCTTCCGGCTGCCCAACCTGCTGCGGCGGCTGTTCGCCGAAGGAGCGTTCCAGCAGGCATTCGTGCCGATCCTCGCCGAGGTGCGCTCGCGCGAGGGCGACAGCCGCACGCGCGAACTGGTCGACCATGTCGCCTCGGCGCTGTTCTGGGCCGTACTGGCGGCGTCGATCCTCGGCGTGCTGGCGGCGCCGGCGCTGGTGTGGCTGGTGGCCTCCGGCCTGGCGCGCGACCCGGCGGCCTTCGATCTGGCCACACTGATGACGCGCTGGATGTTTCCGTACATCCTGTTCATGTCGCTGGTGGCGCTGTCGGCCGGGGTGCTCAACACCTTCCGCCGCTTCTCGGTGCCGGCGGCGACGCCGGTGCTGCTGAACCTCTCGTTCATCGCCTGCGCGGTCTGGCTGGCGCCGCAGCTGTCGCGGCCGATCCTGGCGCTGGCGGTGGCGGTGGTCATCGGCGGCGTGGCGCAACTGGCGATCCAGCTGCCGGCGCTGGCCGCCATCGGCATGCTGCCGCGGCTGGGCGGCCTGCGCGCGGAGCTGCGCGATCCGGCGGTGCGGCGGATCCTGACGCTGATGGTTCCGGCGGTGTTCGCGGTGTCGGTGGCGCAGCTGTCGATCATCATCAACACCAACATCGCCTCGCACCTGGCCACCGGCAGCGTCACCTGGCTCGCCTTCGCCGACCGGCTGATGGAGTTCCCGACGGCGCTGCTCGGCGTGGCGCTGGGCACGGTGCTGCTGCCGAACCTGTCGAAGGCGCACGCCGAGGCGCGCCATGCCGACTACAGCCGCCTGCTCGACTGGGGCCTGCGGCTGACGGCGCTGGTGGCGCTGCCGGCCGCCGTCGGCCTCGGCCTGCTGGCGGAGGGGATCGTCGCCGTGCTGTTCCAGGGTGGACGCTTCGGGGTCGCCGACGTGGCGCAGACCGCGCGCGCGCTGACCGGCTACGCGATTGGCCTGCTGGGCCTGATCGCGGTGAAGATCCTCGCCCCCGGCTTCTACGCCCGCCAGGACATCCGCACGCCGGTGAAGATCGCCGTCGCCGCGCTGCTGGCCACGCAGGCGTCGAACCTGGTGCTGGTGCCGTGGCTCGCGCATGCGGGGCTGGCGGCGTCGGTCAGCGTCGGCGCGCTCGCCAACGCGGCGATGCTGTTCGCCGGGCTGCGCCGTCGCGGGCTGTACGTGCCGACGCCGGGCTGGGCCGGCTTCACCGGCCGGCTGGCGGTGGCGCTGGCGGCGCTGGCGGCGGCGCTGTGGTTCGGATCGCGCGGGATCGACTGGACGGCGATGCAGGCCGACTGGGTGGCGCGGGCGGCGCTGCTGGCGGCGCTCGTCGGCGGCGGCGCGGCGGTCTACGGCGCGGTGCTCGTCCTGCTCGGCTTCCGGCCGCGCGACTTCATGTCCCCGGCGCAATGAACGCGTTGGAGGTGTTCGAGGCGCTGGTCGATGAAGCCCGGCCGCTGCGGCTGCTGGAAGCCGCGGCGCAGGTGCCGCGCTACGCGGACCCCGCCTGTGATCCCGCCGCGGTGGTCGAACAGGTGCATGCCTGGCGCCGGCTGCTCGGCGAACGGGTGGCAGCCGATGCCGGCGCGGCGAGCCGGCTGCGCCTGCTGAACCACTTCTTCTTCACCGAACTCGGGTTTCACGGTGCCGCCGGCGACTACGACGATCCGCAGAACAGCTACCTGCACCGGGTCATCGAACGCCGGCGCGGCATCCCGATCACGCTCTCGCTGCTGTACGTCGAGATCGGCAGGGGCGCCGGGCTGCGCCTGCAGGGGGTGTCGTTCCCGGGCCACTTCCTGGTCAGCCTGCGGCTGGGCAAAGGAAGCCTCTACATCGACGTCTTCGGCGGCGGGGCAACGCTGTCGGCCGGCGACCTGCGGGCGCGGCTGCGGCAGGCGATGCCCGGCGCGCCCGAGGCGGCGCTGGCGCCGTATCTCGCGCCGGCCGACGAGCGGGAAGTCCTCGCCCGCCTGCTGCGCAACCTGAAGCGGCTGCACTTCAAGGACCGGCAGTGGGCCGCGGCGCTGGAGGTGATGAACCGGCTGGTCGCGGTGCAGCCGCAGCAGGCGCTGGAGCGGCGCGATCGCGCCGCCGTCTACGAACAGCTCGAGTGCCCGCGCGCGGCCGTCAGCGATCTGGTTGCCTATCTGTCGCTGGAGTCATCGCCGCCCGATGCCGGGGAGGTGCGCGAGCGGCTCGCCCGGTTGCAGCAGGCGGCGGCGCGGCTGAACTGATGGCTGGAAGAGAAACGCCGCCCGCGGGCGGCGTTTCTCCTTGCGGAGTTACTCGGTTCAGGCGTGCGCGAGCATGGTCTCGGCGTCGCTGACCTCGAATTTGCCCGGCGCCTCGACGTGCAGCTTCTTCACCACGCCGTCTTCCACCAGCATCGAGAAGCGCTGGCAGCGAACGCCCATGCCGCGGGCGATGAGGTCGAGCTCGAGGCCGAGCTTCTTCGTGTACTCGGCCGAGCCGTCGGCCATCATCCGCACCTTGCCGGTGGCGCCCTGTTCGCGACCCCAGGCGCCCATCACGAAGGCGTCGTTCACCGACAGGCACCAGATCTCGTCCACGCCCTTGGACTTCAGGGCGTCGTAGTGGCGGATATAGCCCGGCACGTGCTTGGCCGAACAGGTCGGCGTGTAGGCACCGGGCAGGCCGAAGATCACGATCTTCTTGCCCTTGACGAGATCCTGGACATTGAACGTGTTCGGGCCGATCGAGCAGCCCGCGGTTTCGACCTCGATGAATTCCTGCAGCTGGCCGTCCGGCAGCCGGTCGCCGACCTTGATCGTCATCGCACTTCTCCTTGGCTTGAAACGGAGGCACGAGTCTAGCGGCTGGCGCCCGCTTCAGTCTCCGAGAGCAATCCCCTCCCGGCGCGGGTCGGCGCCGCCGGACCAGCCGCTGCGTCCATCCGGCAAGCGCATGCGAACGATGCCCTGCAGCCCGCTCGTCATCGGGATCTCGCGCACGTCATGGCCGCGCAGCCGCAGCCCCTCGACCACGGCCTTGTCGATGCGGCCGGCCTCGACCTCGGTGGGGCCGTTGCGGCTGCCGAAGTTGGGCATGCCGATCGCGGCCTGGACGTCGAGGTTCCAGTCGAGCACGCCGACCAGCGCCCGGGCGACGTAGTTGATGATCTGCGAACCGCCGGGCAAGCCGAGGGTGGCCAGCAGCTCGCCGCTGGCGCGATCGAACACCAGCGTCGGCGCCATCGACGAGCGCGGCCGTTTGCCCGGCTGTACGCGATTGGCGATCGGCCTGTCGCCCCCGGCTGGCGCGAACGAGAAGTCGGTGAGCTGGTTGTTCAGCAGGAAGCCGCGCACCATCAGCCGGGCGCCGAACTGGTCCTCGATCGAGGTGGTCATCGCCACCGCGTTGCCGAAACCGTCGACGACGGACAGGTGCGACGTCGCCTCGCGCTGCGACTCGTCGGCCGCAAAGGCGAGGCGGTAGCCGGCCGGCACGCCCGGCTCGGCGCGACCCATGCTGCGCGGGCCGATCTGCCGGGCGCGGTCGGCGAGGTAGTCGGCGTTCGTCAGCGCCATCCAGTCGACCGCGACGAAGTCGGGGTCGGCGACATAGACGTTGCGGTCGGCGAAGGCCAGCCGCCCGGCCTCGCTGAACAGGTGCACCGCGTCGACCTGCGGCTGCATCGATCCGCCGGCCTCGGCTGGCGGCACGACCGCGATGTTCCGCTGCGCCAGGATGCCGAAGATCTGCGCCACCGCGATGCCGCCGGAGGACGGCGGACCCATGCCGCAGATGCGCCAGCGCTTGTAGTCGGTACACACCGGCGGCCGCTCCTTCGCCCGATAGGCGGCGAAGTCCGCCTCGGCGAGCAGGCCGCGGTTCGGATGCGCCTGGACGGCGCGCACGATGTCGGCGGCGATCTCGCCGCGGTAGAAGGCATCGACGCCGCCGGCGGCGACGGCGCGCAGCGTGGCCGCCAGTTCGGGATTGCGCAGCATCGTGCCGACCGATTTCGGCGTGCCGTCGGCCTGGTAGAAGTAGGCGCGTGCCGTCGGGTCGGCGCGCAGGAACTTGTCGTCCTTCAGCAGCGCGTGCAGCCGCGGCGAGAGCGCAAAGCCGTTGTCGGCCAAGCGGATCGAAGGTTCGAAGAGTCGCGGCCACGGCAGCCTGCCGTGCTGCCCGTGCGCGGATTCGAGCAGGCGCAGCACGCCGGGGGTGCCGACGGCACGGCCGCCGACCACGGCTTCGTAGAAGGCCATCGGCTTGCCGCCGGCCATGAACAGGTTCTCGTCGGCGGCAGCCGGCGCGGTCTCGCGGCCGTCGAAGGACTGCACCCGCCTGCCGTCGAAGTGCAGCAGGAATGCGCCGCCGCCGATGCCGGAGCTTTGCGGCTCGACCAGCGTCAGCACCAGTTGCATGGCGATCGCTGCGTCGACCGCCGAGCCGCCGGCGCGCAGGATCTCCAGCCCGGCCTGCGCCGCCAGCGGATTGGCCGCCGCCGCCATGTGGCGGGTGGAGATGGTTGTCTGCAGGCCGGCGCGGTAGCCGCTGGCCGCCTCCGGCGCCGCGGGGCGGTCCGGCGCGCTGGCGCAGGCGGCCAGCAGCAGCGTGGCGGCGAGCGTCGCAAGGCGGAAACGCGGAGGGGTAGTCATCGCCGGAGTGGCTGCGTCTTCGCGTCGTGGGGCAGAACTTGGATCCCGGCCTGCGCGGCGCGCAACCGGGATGACGGCGGCAGTGCCGTTGGCAGGATCCCTGCCGCAGCCTGCCCCCGAGCGATCCTGTCGGGGGAGGGGATGACGTATCCGCTTCCCATCGCTGCGAGGCTGCGCCTCTTGCTCTGGGACGGATGCGTCACTTTGGCTGCAGGCGGATGGCGCCGTCCAGTCGAATGGTCTCGCCGTTGAGCATCACGTTGTCGAGGATTGCCGCCACCAGCCTGGCGTACTCGGCCGGCCTGCCAAGGCGCGACGGGAACGGCACCTGCTTGCCGAGCGAGTCCTGCACGTCCTTCGGCATGCCGAGCAGCATCGGCGTCTCGAACAGCCCCGGGGCGATGGTCACGATGCGGATGCCGCTGCGCGCTAGGTCGCGGGCGATCGGCAGCGTCATGCCGACCACGCCACCCTTGGAGGCCGAATACGCCGCCTGGCCGATCTGGCCGTCGAAGGCGGCCACCGAGGCGGTGTTGACGATCACGCCGCGCTCGCCGTCGGCGGTCGGCTCCTGCCTGCTCATCGCGTCGGCCGCCAGCCGAATCATGTTGAAGGTGCCGATCAGGTTGATGCCGATCACCCGCGCGAAGCTGGCCAGCGCGTGCGGCCCTTCCTTGCCGACCGTCTTCTCGCCGATGGCGATGCCGGCGCAGTTGACGAGCCCGCGCAGCGTGCCCAGCGCGGCTGCCGCGGCGACCACCGCCTGGCCGTCGGCCTCGGAGGTGACGTCGCACTTCATGAACCGGGCGTTGCCGCCGAGTTCGCGCGCGAGTGTTTCGCCCTTGTCGGCCTGCACGTCGGCGACGATCACCTTGCCGCCGGCGCGCGCCAGCATCGTCGAGGTGGCGCCGCCCAGGCCCGAGGCACCGCCGGTGACGATGAACACGTTGTCCCTGATTTCCATGGCCATCCCCTTGTTCGCTAGAGTGTCGGCCATTCTAGAAGAGCGGCCGCGAAGGCCCGCGAGGAGAACGGCATGAGCACCCACGGCCGCGAACTGCTGACGGCCCTGCGCACTTTCGAGAAGGGCAAGATCGTCACCGCCCGCGAGGCGGTGCAGCTGATCCAGGACGGCGACACGCTGGCCACCAGCGGCTTCGTCGGCATCGGCTTCGCCGAGAACATCGCGGTGGCGCTCGAGCAGCGTTTCCTCGAATCCAGCAGCCAGGACCCCGACGGCATCGGCCGGCCCGAAGGACTGAGCCTCGTCTACGCCGCCGGCCAGGGCGACGGCAAGGACCGGGGGCTGAACCACCTCGGCCACGAGGGCCTGATCAAACGTGTGATCGGCGGCCACTGGGGCCTGGTGCCGCGCGTGCAGGCCCTTGCGGTGGCCAACCGCATCGAGGCCTACAACCTGCCGCAGGGCGTCATCACGCACCTGTATCGCGACACCGCTGCCGGCAAGCCGGGTCACGTCACCAAGATCGGGCTCGGCACCTTCGTCGATCCGCGGCTGGGTGGCGGCAAGCTGAACTCCCGCACCACCGAGGATCTCGTGCGGCTGATGGAGATCGACGGCGAGGAGTATCTCTTTTACAAGGCGCCGAAGATCGACGTCGGCATCGTCCGCGGCACCACGGCGGATGTCGACGGCAACATCACCATGGAGAAGGAGGCGCTGACGCTCGAGGGCCTGGCGATCGCGATGGCGGCGCGCAACTCCGGCGGCATCGTCATCGTGCAGGTCGAGCGCATCGCCGAGCGCGGGTCGCTGAACCCTCGGCAGGTGAAGATCCCCGGCGTGCTGGTCGACTGCGTGGTGGTGGCCGAGAAGCCCGAATATCACTGGCAGACCTTCGTCGAGCCGTACAGCCCGGCCTTTTCCGGCGAGATCCGCGTGCCGGCCAGCCACGTCGCGCCGATGCCGATGAGCGAGCGCAAGATCATCGCCCGCCGCGCCGCGCTCGAGCTGCGCGCCAACGCCGTGGTCAACCTCGGCATCGGCATGCCCGACGGCATCTCGCTGGTGGCCGCCGAGGAAAAGGTGATCGACCTGATGACGCTGACCGCCGAGCCGGGCGTGATCGGCGGCATCCCGGCGGCGGGGCTGAACTTCGGCGCCGCCGTCAACACGCAGGCGATCATCGACCAGCCGTACCAGTTCGACTTCTACGACGGCGGCGGGCTGGACATGGCCTTCCTGGGGCTGGCGCAGGCCGACCGCGAAGGGAACCTGAACGTCAGCAAGTTCGGCCCGCGGCTGGCCGGCGCCGGCGGCTTCATCAACATCTCGCAGTCGGCCAAGAGCGTGATCTTCGTCGGCACCTTCACCGCCGGGAGCCTCCGGGTGGCGGTGGAGGACGGCAAGCTGGTGCTGCACAACGACATCGGCCCGCGCAAGTTCGTGCGCGAGGTCGAGCACCGCACCTTCTCCGGCGCCTACGCGCTGTCGCGAGGGCAGAAGGTGCTGTACATCACCGAGCGCTGCGTCTTCCGCCTGACGCCGGAGGGCATGGAACTCACCGAGGTTGCGCCCGGCATCGACATCGAGCGCGACATCCTGGCCCGGATGGACTTCGAGCCCATCATCCACGGCACGCCGGCGACCATGGAGGCGGCGATCTTCGGCGACGGCCCGATGGGCCTGCGCGAGCGGATGCTCGAGGTGCCGCTTTCGTCCCGCTTTGCCTACGACGACCAGCAGAACATCCTGTTCATCAACTTCGAGCGGCTGCGCGTGCGCACGCAGGCCGACATCGACGCCATCGAGCGCGAGGTCGACGCGCACCTCGCGCCGATCGGCCACCGCGTCTACGCCATCGTCAACTACGACCACTTCGAGCTAGCGCCCGAGGTCGAGGACGCCTACGCGGCGATGGTGAAAGGGCTGGTCGAGCGCTACTACGACGGCGTGTCGCGCTACACCACCTCCGGCTTCCTGCGCGCCAAGCTGGGCGCGGCGCTGCGCAAGCGCGGCGTGGCGCCGCACGTGTACGAGTCGCCGCAGCAGGCGCTGGCGCACGTGCGGGATGCGTGAGCGCGGGCCGGCCGCGCTAACAGGCGCCTGAAGGTGACGACGCTCCCGGAGTGATGCCGAGATGGACTATGTTCTAACCGAGCACGCTCGGGACGTGCTTGAAAAGCGGCAGATCCAGACCGCCTGGCTGGAGCAGGCATTGACCGCGCCCGATTTGACCGAAGCCGATCCGGTGGATTCGGACCTCGAACATCGCCTCGCCCGCATCCGCGAGTTCGGGGATCGTGTGCTACGGGTCGTTGTCAACTGCAAGAAAGCGCCGCCGCACGTCGTGACGGCGTTCTTCGATCGTAGGAGGACCCTCCCATGAAGCTGAAGGTGGATCAACAGGCCGACGCGCTGTATCTCACCCTGAGCGATGCGCCGTCGAAGCGCTCAGAGGAAGTTTCCCCCGGCATCATCGTGGACTACGACGATCAGGACCGCGTGGTCGGGATCGAGATGCTGTATCTGTCGAAGCGGGCGCCGCAGAGCGACCTGCGACGACTGCTGTTCGAATCCGTCCCGGAAGCCGCCTGATCGGCTGGGCCGCGGTTGCGACGCCTTCCGCCAAACAAGAAAGGACGCGTTATCTTCGATTCGCCAGTCAAGGAGCCGCGGCGCCACTTTCGCTAGTACCGCCCGCCGCGCACCCTCTGTGCATTTGATGGTCGTTGGCCGGATCCACGCTTGGTGTGGCTTGCGGCAACACCCAATGCCAGGCGAATGACTGCGGCGCGCGGGGTATTCGCGCGCCAGCGCATACGGCAGGTCGACACCGGCGACCTGCTACGCCCGATCGCGCTGCCGCAACCAGTAGAAGCATGCGAGCTGCGCGCGCAGATCGACGACGAGCGACTGCGGCAGCATCAGCGCGCGGTCCTTGTCGCCCTTGCCTTCTCTCACCACGAGCGTGAGCCGGTCGAAGTCAACGTCCTTCACGCGCAACCGCAGCGCTTCGCTGATCCGCACGCCGGTGCCGTAAAGCAACCGCGCCAGCAGGCCGTATTCGCCCTGAAGACGCGACAGCACGTTGGTGACTTCCTCCACCGACAAGACGACAGGCAAGCGCTGCGGCCGCCTGGGTCGCTGCAAAGTGTCCAGCCAGGGCAGTTCGACCTTCAGCACGGCGCGGTAGAGAAAGAGCAGAGCCGACAGCGCCTGGTTGTGCGTCGAGGCGGCGACGCGGCGCCGGTTGGCGAGCATTGTCAGATACGCCTCGACCTCCGCCGCCCCCAGCTCGCGCGGATGCCGGCGGCCGTGGAAGCGGACGAAATCGCGCACCCAGTAGACGTAGGTGTCTTCGGTTCGTAAGCTCATGTGCCGGGTGCGGATCTCGCGCCGGAGCACGGCAAGCAGCGTCGGCGGCGGGGTGGCAGCGGTGTCCATGGATCAACGGCGGCCGGATACTGTATATCCGTACAGTGCACTTGCAAGTGCCTAAGAGGAATGGCTTTTTCGCGCGATGGCTGGCCGGGATAGGGCGCGCGGTGCAGCCTGGGTCAACGGACGGGTGTGCCCCATATCACGTTGAACTAAACCGCTGACGCGGTGGGAGTCGCGCGAGCGGTCGCGGAGGTGGCGGTCGTACCTTGATCGACGCGGGCATGTGCCCGCGGCTGATCGAGGAGACGACGATGACACCGCTACGGCAACGGATGATCGATGCGCTGGTGCTTCACGGCAAAGCCGCGCGCACGCAGCAGAGCTACATCGCCGCGGTCGCGCAACTGGCGCGGCACTACCGGCGCAGCCCCGACACGCTCAGCGGCTGCGAGATCGAGGCGTATCTGCTGCACCTGCTGCGCGAACGCAAGTGCTCGCGCTCGACCGTCAACCAGGCCGGCTGCGCCATCAACTTCCTCTTCGGCCGGGTACTGGGCCGCGGGTCGCCGTACACCATCCCGCTGCCGCGCGGCCCGCAGCGGTTGCCCGAGATCCTGTCGCGCGAGGAGATCGCGCGGCTGTTGGATAGCGCCCCGCATGTCAAGGCGCGCACGCTGCTCGCCTGCGCCTACGGCCTGGGCCTGCGGGTGAGCGAGCTGTGCGCGCTGCGGCCCGAGCACATCGACGCCGCCGCCGACCGGATGTGCGCGCGGGTGGTGCAGGGCAAGGGCGCCAAGGACCGCTACGTCCCGCTGGCCGAGGACCTGCTGGACGCGCTGCGCGGCTACTGGCGCATCGCACGTCCGCGCCTGTGGCTGTTTCCCGCCCAGACCGACGCGGCGCAGCCGCTGGATGTCAAGACCGCGCAGCGCTGGTACCGCCGCGCCCGCGCGGTGGCCGGCATCACCAAGGTCGGCGGTATCCACAGCCTGCGCCACGGCTATGCGACTCACCTGCTCGAAGCCGGCGTCGACCTGCACAGCATCTCGCAATGGATGGGCCACCGGCATGTGAGCACCACCGCCCGCTACCTGCATCTGGCCCGACCCGACGCACCCGACGGCGCCCGCCGCGTGCCGCTGGCGCTGCTGTCAGCGCTGCCGACGCCGAAGCTGCACTGACCGCGCACCGAAGCCCGTCGCGACGCCATGTCGGCCACACTGGCCGAGGTGCTGGCGCGCTTCGGCCCGGCCTACCTCGCCGGGCACGGGCTGAGTGCGACCCAGGCCAAGGCCTGGCGGGCGATCCTCGCCTGCCGCACCGCCGCCCTCGGCGGCCAGCAGTGGCATTGCGATGCCTGCGGAGCCGAACAGTGGCGCTGGCACTCCTGCCGCAATCGCCACTGTCCGCACTGCCAGAAGTCGGCCGCCGACGCCTGGCGCCGGGCTCGTATCGCCGAGCTGCTCGACGTGCCGTACGCGCACCTGGTCTTCACGCTGCCGCATGAACTGAACCCGCTGGCACGGGCGCAGCCGCGCTGGGTCGACGAGACGCTGTTCGGCTGCGCGGCGGCGACGCTGACCGAGTTTGCCGCCAACGACCGCTGGCTCGGCGGCGAGCCCGCCTTCACCTTGGTGCTGCACACCTGGACCCAGGACTTGCGGCTGCATCTGCACGTCCATGCGCTGATGGCCTGCGGGGCGCTGGCCGATGACGGCCGCTGGCTGCGGTCTGCGCGCTCCGATCGCTTCCTGTTTCCGGTGCACGCCCTGTCGAGGGTGTTTGCCGGCAAGTTCCGCGCCGCGCTTCTGCGCGCCGAGCGCGAGGGGCAACTGCCGCGCGATCCGCTGGCCGGCGCCGCCGAGCGGCAGCGCCGGATGCGTCGACTGCGCGCCCAGGAATGGGTCGTCTACGCCAAGACGCCGCTGGCCGGCCCGGCCGCGGTGCTCGACTACCTGTCGCGCTACACGCACCGCACAGCCATCGGCCACGAGCGGCTCGTCGCCGTCGACGACGACGGCGTGCGGCTGCGCGTGCGCGCCGAGCACGGCGGCAAGAGGACGGTGCGCATCGACGGGGCCGAGTTCGTCGGCCGCTTCCTGCAGCACGTGCTGCCGGCCGGCTTCAAGCGCATCCGCCACTACGGGCTGCTGGCGGCACGGCACAAGCGCCAGCGGCTGGCGCAGGCGCGCTCGGCGCTGGCGATGCCGACGCCGAACCCGATCGCGCAGGAAGCGGCGGCCGAGTTCATGCGCCGCGTCGCGCATCGACATTGAGCGCTGTCCGCACTGTCGCGGCCGCTGGCGGCCGATCGAGCAGATGGCACCGCAGCGCACAGCGATCTGGCCGTGCGCCGGCCGGCCCGCGACGGCGGCACTGCCGCAGGCGCCGTAGCGTGGCCGTGATGATCGAGCCGGTTCATCGAAAGCACGGGCGCCGGGCGCGGCGACCGCAGACCGAAGTCGTGCCGGCGACCGTCGCGCCGTCGAGTCGACGCCCGCGGCCGGCGCTATCGCGCGCCGCAACCCCGCTGCCCGCGCCGCGGCGACTGTCCAGATGCTCCGGCGTCACTGGCCGCCGGCATCCGTGCCTGGTGCGCGACGGCGCCTGAACCTTACACTGCCCATCACAGTGCCGTCGCCGGCCGGCGCCGAGCCGCGGTTCAGTCCAACGAGGTTTATCCGCCGCCATGCACGCTCGCGCCTGCGCTGGCCGTCAGTCCGGCGGCGGATAAACACTATTCGTTGGGCCTCTATTTCCCATGAGGTGCGCTATGGCGGTAAATGACCGAGCAAAGCAGATATATGAGTACCGGTGGTACGAATGAGAGCACGCTTACTATTGCAACAGTTGTGGCTGCCGGCATGTCGAGTATTCCTTTGGCACAGAGAATAGCGAGGACTGGCGGAGTCAACAGGGTCCGTTTTGCACCAATTGTAGAGCGGTGATGGTCTGGGAGGGTTGGTCGGGGCAATCGGATATTTCTACCGGTATTCGTTCTCTCATTTCCGATGGCCATTCAATGGCAGCAATTGTGATCGTGGCGGCCTTTGTGGAATACCAGATCGATAATTTGCTCTGGGCTATTCTTGTCGATGCTGGCCTATCAAAGGTCAAAGCATCCGGTATCGCTAACGGAACTCTACCAAGAGGTGATGCAATACGAATGATTAGAGATCTACTTGAACGCAAAGTGGGGAATATAGTTTTTCCAGTCCGCAACGAGGTGGCTCACGGACGCGCTTTCGGATGGAGCAGCGAGGAATACGATAAGGCGCTTGATGCTCAACTCGAGGCGATAGAGAAGTGGGTTGGCAGCGTCCAAGGTGACCACACGCCTAGGAACTCTAACTTTACAGAACTGGATAGGTGGCTGCTCTCCATGCAGCACTGGATTGCCTGGCAGAAAGACTGGTGGCGTACTTATCGGCGCAAGCGAGAGGCCCAACAAAGCGCTCTAGGGGACGCGCCGCAAGCGGCGCGCCCCTGAGCTTCGACGTTAGGCTTCAACACCCACACTCGAAGGCTCCTTGGCTGTCGATAGCTCAGCGCGTCGTGTCCCCGCCTTGCTTCTTGTGCTGGCGGTCGTATGCTCTGGCGCCATGTCAGCAAAATCGCCTCGCGCCGCACTGGAGTTCTTTCGAGGCGAGTGGACCATCAAGGGATCAGAAACGGCCTACTCCGAGTCTTGCGACTGGCTCCCCGGGAATGGCTTCATTGCCTGTCATGCGGTAGACCGCTCCGAGCAGAAGGCTTCGTTCTCGATGAGCGTCTTCGGCTACTCCGAAGCCGACGCACAGTACACCTACAACGGTTTCGCCAGTTCTGGCACCCAGCGCTCACTGCGAGGGAGCGTCCACGACGGAATCTGGAGGTTCCACGGCCAATCGGAGCGCGGGTCAAATTGGCGAAGGTGGCAGGTCACGATCACACCGACCCCAGAAGGATTCCACTTCCGCGAGGACGTGTCCGACCGATCGGGGCCCTGGAGGCTTGCTGTCGAATTCACATATGTCCGCAAGGCCAAGGCCGCAAGTTGAGGCCTAACCGGGCAAGTCTCAGCGTTAGTTGAACAGTTCGTTGACGTCGACGTGTCCG
>CAYLZU010000006.1:0-26138 GCA_964388005.1 uncultured Burkholderiaceae bacterium | reverse complement strand
CATCTTATCCCCCTCGTGAAACGGCGCTTGCGCTGGGTCAGGATTGGCTCGAAACAGACGTCTGGGCTCGAGCGCGCAGTCGCCATGCGAACTGTCATGACAGTTGCGCGCCGGCCGCGGGCGGGGGCGGTTTCCGCCGGCGTCGGTCGCGCGTTTACCATCGATACGCAACGGTGGCGCTGACGGCGAAGGCGCGATGCGGATACTGCTGGTCGAGGACGAGGCCGAACTGGCGACGTGGCTGGCGCGGGCGCTGGCGCAGAGCGGCTTCCAGACAGACTGGGTCAACGAGGCGCGACTGGTGGCCGGCGCGCTCGAACAGACCCGCTACGACGCGATGGTGCTCGACCTCGGGCTGCCCGACCGTGACGGCCGCACGGTGCTGGCCGAGCTGCGCCGAGCCGACGTGCGGATCCCGATCCTGATCCTGACGGCGCGAGACTCGCTGATCGAGCGGGTCGGCTCGCTGAACGAGGGCGCCGACGACTTCCTCGCCAAGCCGTTCGAGGTGCCGGAGCTCGAAGCGCGACTGACGGCGCTGATCCGGCGCTCGCGCGGCGGCGACCGCCCGCGCTTTGCCTGCGGACCGCTCGCCTACGACGCCGCCGGCCGCCAGTTCCTGCTGCGCGGCGAACCGCTGCCGCTGTCGCCGCGCGAACACGCGGTGCTGCGGGCGCTGATCCAGCGCAGCGCCGAGCCGCTGTCGAAGCGCGAGATCCTCGACCGCGTGTTCTCGGACGACGCCGACGTGCATCCGGAGGCGATCGAAGTGCTGGTGCACCGGCTGCGCAAGCGGCTCGATGCCAGCGGCGTGCGCATCACCCCGCTGCGCGGCCTCGGCTACGTGCTGGAAACGCAGTGAACCGCCTTCCCGATGCCCGCGCGGGGTTGACGGATGCGGCGGCGGGCGGCGACGCCGGTGCCGCGGCGGCTGCGGTCCAGCGACGGCCGGGCAGGAGCGGCTTCTGGCAGCGGCTCGGACTGCGGCGCACGCTGCTCGTCGTGCTGCTGCCGAGCATGCTGCTGGTGGCCGCCGGCGACTTCTGGCTGGCCTGGCGCACGGCGCTGGGCGCGGCCAATGCCGCCTACGACCGGTCGCTGTTCGGCGCCATCAAGTCGATCGACGCCAACATCACGACCGCCATCGGCGGCGTCGGCGTCGAGCTGCCGTACCGGATGCTCGAGTTCTTCGAGCTCACCGCGGGAGGGGAGGTCCACTTCCGCATCGCCACCGAGGATGGCCTGGTCGAACTCGGAGCCGCCGACCTGCCGCGGCCGCCGCTGCCGCTCGCAACCGGCAGGCCGCAGTTCCACGACGCCGAGTACTTCGGCGAGCGCGTGCGCGTCGGCTCCTACGCCCGGGCGCTGCCGTCATCGAGCGGCGACAGGGAAGGCGACACCCGAATCGTCATCCAGGTGGCCGAGAGCGTCGCTTCGCGCGGCGAGTTCACCCGCACCCTCGTTCTGGAGGCGGTCAGCCGCGACCTGCTGCTGATCGGCATCGGCGCGGTGCTGCTGACGCTGCTGGTCGGCTGGGCGCTGCGGCCGCTGCAGCGGCTGCGCGGCGAGGTGCTCGGCCGCCGGCCCGACGACCTGACGCCGATCGACACCTCGGCGGTGCCGCGCGAGGTGATGCCGCTGGTGGAGGCGATCAACCAGCACGTGCGGCGCGGCCGCGAGATGGCCGAGGAACGGCGCCGCTTCATCGACGATGCCTCGCACCAGCTGCGCACTCCGCTGGCGACCCTGTCGGCGCAGCTCGCCTACACGCTGCGCGAGCCGGATCCCGTTCGCGTCCGCGACGCGCTGCCGGCGATCAAGGCGCAGCTGGACGACGCCGTGCACCGGACCAACCAGATGCTGGCGCTTGCGCGGACCGATACCGCCGCGATCGAGCTCGGCCCGGTGGAGCTGAATGCGCTGGCCGAGGAGGTGACGCGGGAGTGCTGGAGCGAAGCGCGCGAGCGCCGCCTGGACCTGGGATTCGAGCCTTCCGAAGCGCCGATTGAAGTCCGCGGCCACGACGGACTGCTGCGCGAGGCGCTGCGCAACCTGCTGCAGAACGCCATCAAGTACACGCCGGGAGGCGGGCGCGTGACGGTGCGTGTCGAGCGTCATCCCGCATTTGCGCAGCTGTCGGTCTGCGACGACGGCCCCGGCATTCCGCAGGACGAGCGGGCACTGGCCGGGCAGCGCTTCTTTCGCGCCAGCAACGCCAGCGCGCCCGGATCCGGGCTTGGGCTGGCGATTGTCCGCTCGGTGGCGGCACGCCTCGGCGGCAACATGCTGGTCGAGGCGGGCGCGGAAGGCCGGGGCTGCCGCGTGGCCCTGCGGCTGGCGCTTCTGCGACCGCAACCGGCGGGGGGCGGGGAAGGTGGCTCGCCGCTGAAAGCCATTTGAAAGGCGATGCGGGATACATTGCGGCCTGTTCGGAGGGCCTGACGGCAGCGCATCGCGGGCTCCCCCGGCCTTCCGCACTTCGTTGACCCAGAGGAGACCACCGATGAAACGCGCACTTCTTGCCGTCGCCCTCGCCGGCATCGCCGTCACCGCCGCCGCCGGCCCGCTCGACAAGCCCGAATGCATCGCCCCGGCCAAGCCCGGCGGCGGCTTCGACCTGACCTGCAAGCTGGCGCAGAGCGCGCTGCTGGACAGCAAGCTGATCAAGGATCCGATGCGCATCACCTACATGCCGGGCGGCATCGGCGCGGTGGCCTACAACGCCGTCGTCGCCCAGCGGCCGGCGGAGGAGAACACCATCGTCGCCTTCTCCGGCGGCTCGCTGCTGAACCTGGCGCAGGGCAAGTTCGGCCGCTACAACGAGAACGACGTCAAGTGGCTGGCCGGCATCGGCGCCGACTACGGCGCCGTGATCGTCATGAACAACTCGCCGTTCAAGTCGCTGAAGGACCTGATGGCGGCGGTGAAGGCCGACCCGAGCAAGGTCGTGTTCGGCGCCGGCGGCACGGTCGGCAGCCAGGACTGGATGAAGGCGGCGCTGATCGCCAAGGGCGCCGGCATCGACTACAAGGCGATGCGCTTCGTCGCCTTCGAAGGCGGCGGCGAGGCCGCCACGGCGCTGCAGGGCGGTCACATCACCGTCTACTCGGGCGATGCGTCGGAGGTGGCGGAGAAGCTCGCGGCCGGGGCGCCGTTCCGCGTGCTCGCCGTGCTGTCGGACAAGCGCCTGCCGGGGACGCTCGCCAACGTGCCGACGGCCAAGGAACAGGGCTACGACATCGAGTGGCCGATCATCCGCGGCTTCTACATGGGGCCGAAGGTCAAGGATGCCGACTACAACGCCTGGGTCGACACCTTCAAGAAGCTGATGGCCACCAAGGAGTTCGACAAGCTGCGCGAGGAGCGCGGCCTGTTCCCGTTCGCGATGACCGGCGCCGAGCTCGACGGTTACGTCAAGAAGCAGGTCGGCCAGTACAAGAAGCTCGCCGACGAATTCGGGCTGATCCGCAAGTAGGCCGGGCCCGACGATGTCCAGCGACCGCATTCTCGGTGCGGTGTGCGTTGTCGCGGCCGTCGCCATGGGCGTGGCCGCGCAGGGCTACGCCGCGCAGATCTCCTACGAACCGGTCGGGCCGCGCGCCTTTCCGCTGCTGCTCGCGGTGCTGATCGGCCTGGCGGGGCTTTGGCTGGTGATCCGGCCGTCGGCCGACTCGGCGGCGATTGCCCCCGGGCGGCTGCCGATGCTGGCGGCCACCGTGGTCGCGACGCTGATCTACGCGGTGTTGTTCCAGTGGCTGGGCTTCACGCTGGCCACGGCGCTGATGGCGGTGCCGGTGGGCATGGCCTTCGGCGGCAGCTGGAGCAAGTCGCTCGCCGGCGGCGTCGGCCTCGGGCTGGGGTTCTTCCTGCTGTTCGACAAGCTGCTCGACGTCGTGCTGCCCACCGGCGTGCTGGCGTTCGTGCTCGGGGGCCGCTGATGGAAACGCTGTCGCATCTGGCCACCGGTTTCGCGGTTGCGCTGACCCCGACCAACCTGACGGTGGCCGCGATCGGCTCGGCGATCGGCACCACGGTCGGCATGCTGCCGGGCCTGGGGCCGATCAACGGCGTGGCGATCCTGATGCCACTGGCCTTCGCGCTGAAGCTGCCGCCGGAGACCGCCTTGATCCTGCTCGCCGCCGTCTATCTCGGCTGCGAGTTTGGCGGCCGCATCTCGTCGATCCTGCTGAACGTGCCCGGCGATGCCGGCGCGATCATGAGCGCGATCGACGGCAACCCGCTGGCGCGCAAAGGCATGGGCGGGGTGGCGCTGTCGATCTCGGCCTGGGCCTCGTTCATCGGCACGGTGATCGCCTTCATCGGCATCGTGCTGTTCGCGCCGCTGGGCGCTGGCCTTCGGCCCGGCCGAGTACTTCGCGCTGATGTGCTTCGCCTTTGCCTGCCTGACGGGACTCATGGGCGAGCGGCCGATGAAGGCGCTGCTGGCGGCGCTGATGGGGCTGGCTCTGTCCACCGTCGGCGTCGATTCGAACTCGGGCGTGTACCGCTTCACCTTCGACTCGGTGCACCTGTCCGACGGCATCCAGTTCATCGTCGTCGTCATCGGCCTGTTCTCGGTCAGCGAGATCCTGCTGATGCTGGAGCACCTGACCACCAAGGGCGGGCTGATCAAGGAGACCGGGCGGTCGCTGTTCAACCTGAAGGAAATGGCGCTGACCTGGTGGGGCACGGTGCGCTCGGGCACGCTCGGTTTCGTCGTCGGCGTGCTGCCCGGCGCCGGGGCGACGATCGCCAGCGCCATGGCCTACACCATGGAAAAGCGGCTGAACGACAAGGACGGCACCTTCGGCCACGGCGACATCCGCGGCCTGACGGCGCCGGAAGCGGCCAACAACGGCTCGGCCTGCGGCTCCTTCGTGCCGATGCTCACCCTCGGAGTGCCCGGTTCCGGCACCACGGCGGTGATGGTCGGCGCGCTGAGCCTCTACAACATCACGCCGGGCCCGGCGCTGTTCACCCAGCAGCCGCAGCTGGTGTGGGGCCTGATCGCCTCGCTGATGGTCGCCGCGGTGATGCTGCTGGTGATGAACATCCCGATGGTCGGCGTGTTCACCCGCATTCTCAGCGTGCCGAACTGGATGCTGGTGCCGGGCATCCTGGCGGTGAGCGCGGTCGGGGTCTATGCGGTGCACGCCACCACCTTCGACCTGGTGCTGATGGTGGTGCTCGGCGTGATCGGCTACCTGCTGCGCAAGTGCGAGGTGCCGATGGCGCCGCTGATCTTGGGCTTCGTGCTCGGCGACCTGATGGAGCAGAACCTGCGCCGGGCACTGTCGATCAGCAACGGCGAGCTGTACATCCTGTGGTCGAGCCCGATCTCGATCGGGCTGTGGGTGATGGCGGCGCTGATGGTCACGGTGCCGCTCGTCCTGCGGCGCATACGACGGCCCATTTCGCCGGCGGCGGCCTGATGGCAGAGGCGGCGGCGTCTACCGACGCCGCCGCTGCGGCGGCTCTCCAGCGTCGCAGGTGATTCATGCGGGCCATCGGGATGGTTCACGGCCCCCGGATACTGCGCTCCGTCGATGGTCGGGCTGCCGTCGGGCTTGCGCCGGCCGGTGCGCCCGCCGCCGCCGACGTTGTAGCTGCTGCCACCTTGGCCGGCCGTCCGGCGCTGGTTCGGGAGTGCGGTTTCGATACGGCAGGGGAGCGTTGCGGGTGAGGCCGGCGTGTGGGAGCGCTCGATTCAAGGTTGCATCCGTCACCTCGCCGGTTTCCAGTAGACATAATATTCATTATGCGCCGTTCTCTAGGCTAACCGCCGGAGCTCACGCTTGGTCTCAAGAGCGTCTCATAACGTGCTGTATTAGCATGATTAACGGCGGAGTCGACCTGACAGTCCGTGCCTCTAATCAATACGAAGTTTCTGATCCAAGAGCCTGAAACATCGCATGAAGTTCGCGGTCGTGGCCGCGCGAATGACATCGACGCTGACTTCCCTGAGTTCCGCCAGCTTGGCGGCGACGTGAACCACGAAGGCCGGCTCGTTGGTTCGCCCGCGGAACGGGACCGGAGCGAGATACGGCGCGTCGGTTTCGATCAGCAGCCGCTCCAGCGGCAATGCCCGGGCGACCGCCTGCAGATCGCGCGCGTTCTTGAAGGTCACGATGCCGGAGAACGAGATGTAGAAGCCGAGCTCGATCGCCGCCAGCGCGACCTCGAGCGACTCGGTGAAGCAGTGCATCACCCCGCCGGCCTCGCGCGCGCCCTCTTCACGCATGATGCGCAGGGTGTCCTCGGACGCCGATCGGGTGTGGATGATGAGCGGCCTGCCGGAGTCGCGGGCGGCGCGGATGTGGGTCCTGAAGCGATTCCGTTGCCAGTCGAGCGGTTCCGGCAGCCGGTAGTAGTCGAGCCCGGTCTCGCCGATGGCGACCACGCGCGGCAGGCGCGCCAGCCGGACCAGGTCGTCGACCTCCGGTTCGTCGCCCGGCGGCGTATCCGGATGCACGCCGACCGACGCGTAGACCCGGTCGTCGCGTGCCGCCAGCGCCTGCACCGACGCGAATTCGTCGAGCCGGGTGCAGACGCTGAGCGCCAGCCCGACGCCGGCGGCCGACATGCGCGCGAGCACGCCGTCGATGTCGCCGGCGAGTTCGGGAAACGCGAGATGGCAGTGGGAGTCGACGAACACGGCGGCGCCGCGACCGGCCGGCGGCGCTAGATCGTGTGTGTCGGCCGCCCGGACTTCATGGCGGCGCCGAGGTGATCCTCGATGCTCCGCCTGACTGCGACCCCGGTCTCATCGCCCGGAAAGTGCACGCCGATGCCCGGCGTGCGCGCCGTGCCTCCGGGGGGGCTGATCCAGACCACGCGGCCGGCGACCGCGTACTTGGTCGGGTCGTCCATCAGCGTCAGGATGAGGTAGACCTCGTCGCCGAGCTTGTACGGACGGTTCGTCGGCACGAAGATGCCGCCGTTCTTCAGGTACGGCATGTAGGCGGCATACAGCGCCGCCTTCTCGCGGATCGCCAGCGACAGGACCGCCGGCCGGCCGGCGCCCGCGAGTCCGCCGCCGCTCGCGGACGACCCGTCGGACGGGGCGCCGCCGAAGCGGGTATTGGGCGAGTCGCTCATCGATGACCGTCGAAGATCCGTGCGTAGCTCAGGAGCAGCGATTCAATGACCAGACGCGCATTCAGCGGATGCTCGCGCGTCGCGGCGGCGTTTCGCAGGGCGTCAATCCACTTCCACAGCCCGTCGACACTGGCCGCCTCCGCGAGGCGCGCGATTCGCGCCGATCGGGCGGGATGATAACGGACCGATCGCAGCATCCGGCAACTCAGCAGATCGAACGCCCAGCACTGCATCAGCCGCAGGCTCGGCGGCAGCGCGACGTCGCGGCCGACGGCGGCAACGACCTGCGCCGCCGTCAGCGTCGGGCCGGTTTCGAGGCAGCGGTACAGCGCCGCCGGGTCGGCCGCAGCGGTTACTTCATCGCCGGCGGCGGCCAGCGGCGCACCGGAGGCCAGGGCCAGCGCCGCCGCCGGCTCGACGACGCCGCGGGCGGCGAGCCAGCGCACGCAGGCGCCCGCCTCGGGAACCGGCACCTCGACCAGCACGCAGCGCGAGCGGATCGTCGGCAGAACTTCGTCGAGCGCATCGGCGGCGAGGACGAACATGGTCGCCGGCGGCGGCTCTTCGAGCATCTTCAGCAGCGTGTTGGCGGCGGTCGCGTTCATGGCCTCGGCCGGGGCCAGGATCACGACCCGGCGGCCGCCGCGGAACGAGGCGATTCCCAGGAAGTCGGTCAGCGAGCGCACCTGGTCGACGCGGATCTCGCGGCTCGACTTCGGCGTCTTGCCGTCGCCGTCTGCCGCTTCCGCCGCCGGCTCATCGAGTTCGTCCGGCTCGGGCTGCGGCAGCAGGCGCTCGGCAACGGCCTGCGGCAGGATCCAGCGCAGGTCGGGATGTGAAAACGCGGTCGTCAGCCTGCACTCTTCGCAGGCGCCGCAGCGGTGGCCGTCCGCGCCCGGTGCGGCGCACAGCAGCGCCTCGCCGAAGTCCAGCGCCAGCGACGTCTTGCCGATGCCGCGCTGGCCGTGCAGCAGGACCGCGTGCACGCCCCGCGCCGCCAGCGGCGGCAGTCGCGGCCACACGGCCTCCATCCACGGCAGCCTGCGCTCGATCACAGCCAGTGCTCCAGCGCCTCGGCGAGCCGCTCCTGCGCGACCGTCTTGTCGCCGGAGGTGTCGACGACGACGAAGCGCCGCGGCTGCGCCTGCGCGCGTTCGAGGTAGTGCGTGCGCACGCGGCGGTAGAAGTCGCGCTGCTCGGCCTCGAAGCGGTCGCTGCGCCGGGCCCGCGCCAGACGCGCCGCCGCCAGGTCGGGATCGAGATCGAACAGGAAGGTCAGGTCCGGCTGCAGCGATGGATGCACCCAGCGCTCCAGGCAGGCGACATCGGCGTCGGCGAGACCGCGGCCGCCGGCCTGGTAGGCGTAGGTCGCGTCGGTGAAGCGGTCGCACAGGACCCAGCGCCCGGCCGCCAGCGCCGGCTCGATCACCTCCAGCACGTGTTCGCAGCGGGCCGCGAACATCAGCAGCGTCTCCGTGCGCGGCTGCATCGGCCGGTGCAGGATCAGCTCGCGCAATGCCTCGCCCAGCGGCGTGCCGCCCGGCTCGCGGGTCAGCAGCGCGTCGGCGCCGCGCGCCCGCAGCCAGGCGTCGACCCACGCGATCTGCGTGCTCTTGCCGGCGCCGTCGATGCCCTCGAAGGTGATGAACCGGCCGCGCCCCTTCATCGCCCGACCCCCGCACCGATGCCGTGGCGGAACGAGCGGGCGATCATCGGCCTGCTCCGAGCTGATACTTCGCCACCGCGCGATTGTGCTCGGCCAGCGTGTCGGAGAACTGCGACGTGCCGTCGCCGCGGGCGACGAAGTACAGCGCCCGCGTCGGCTCCGGCTTCAGCGCCGCTTCGATCGCGGCCTGCCCCGGCAGGGCGATCGGCGTCGGCGGCAGTCCGGCGCGGACATAGGTGTTGTACGGCGTGTCCGTCGTCAGGTCGCGCCGGCGCAGGTTGCCGTCGAAACGCTCGCCCATGCCGTAGATCACCGTCGGGTCGGTCTGCAGCAGCATGCCCAGCCGCAGCCGGTTGACGAACACGCCGCCGATGCGCGCGCGTTCGCCCGGCTGGCCGGTTTCCTTCTCGATGATCGAGGCCAGGATCAGCGCCTCGTACGGCGATTTCAGCGGCAGGTTCGCTGCCCGTTCCTCCCAGGCGCGACCCAGCCGCGCCTGCTGGGTGCGATGCGCCTGGCGCAGGACCTCGAGGTCGCTCGAGCCGGCATCGAAGACGTAGGTGTCGGGCGCGAACAGCCCCTCCGGGTGGGCGGCGTCGATGCCGAGCGCCGCCAGCAGCTGCCCATCGTCCATCGCTGCGCTGTCCGGCCGCAGGAACGGGTGGGCGGCGAGCGCGGCACGCAGGTCGCGGAAGGTCCACCCTTCGACGACGGTCAGGCGTTCCTTCAGCGTCTCGCCGCGGCGCAGGCGATCGATGACGTCGGTGAGCCGCATGCCGCGCGTGAACTCGTAGCGCCCGGCGCGCAGGCGCCTGGTCGCCTCGCCGAACCGGGCGGCGGCGACGAACAGCTCCACCTGCAGCTCGACTCCCGCCGCACGCAGCGACTCGCCGATGGCTCGCGCCGAAGCTCCCTGCGGCACCACGATCTCCACCCGGTCGTCCCGCATCGGCAGCGGCTGCTCGATCAGCCACCACAGGCCGGCCGCCGTCGCCGCCAGCAGCAGCGCGAGCACGACAACGAGCGGCAGGATGCGACCCCGCTGCCGACCCGGCAGCGAGGCCATCGTCGCTTCGCCGACGGCGCCACGCCGGCGTCCGGCGGCAGGCAACGAAGATCCCGGTTCGAAGCGCCTCGAAGGCCGACGCTCGAAGCGGTGTGCTGCTGTCATGCGCGCCTATGATACTTTCGCGACCGGTTTCACCCGGCCCTTGCCCGCACCGTCATGCCGACCAGCAGCGCCGCCATCCCGGAGGCCACCCGCGCCAACGCGGGCGGCTGCTGGGTGTTCGATGCGGCGGCGCTCGCCTCGCCGCTGCGGCAACCGGTTCGAGCCACGATCTGCGAACTCGGCGTGATCCGCGCCAGCGGCGAGGACGCGGCACGATTCCTGCACGGCCAGCTGACCAACGACGTCGAGCATCTGCGCGGCGATCGGCTGCTGCTCGCCGGCTACTGCACGGCGAAGGGTCGCCTGCTGGCGACGTTCCGCCTCTGGCGCGACGGCGACGCGACCTGCCTGCTGCTGCCGCGCGAGATCCTGCCCGGCGTGATCAAACGGCTGTCGATGTTCGTGCTCCGCGCCAAGGCGAAGCTGGTCGACGACAGCGACAACTGGCGCGTCGGCGCCGTGTTCGGCGCCGGTGCCGCGGCCGCCCTGGGCGGCGGCGGAGTTGCCGTCCCGGCCGGCGTCGGCGACAGCGTCGAAGCCGGAGCGGTGCGGCTGGCAAGGCTGCATCCGGGGCCGCGCATCGCCGAGCGCTTCCTGGTGCTGGCCGGGGCCGAGGCCGCCGACAGCGCCTTGGCCCGGCTCGAGTCCCTGCCCGAGGTCGATGCCGGCGCCTTCTGGTGGAGCGAGATCGATGCCGCCGTGCCGACCGTGTTCGCCGCCACCCAGGAAAAGTTCGTCCCGCAGATGATCAACTTCGAGCTGGTCGGCGGCGTCAACTTCGCCAAGGGGTGTTATCCGGGGCAGGAAGTCGTCGCCCGCAGCCAGTACCGCGGCAAGCTGAAACGGCGGATGCAGCGTGCGCATTGCGCGGCGGCCGCGGCCGCGGGGACCGATGTCTTCGCCGACGGCGAGCCGGAGGCCGCCGGCACGGTGGTGATGGCGGCCTCGGCAGAAGGCGGCGGCTTCGACATCCTGTTCGAGTGCCCGCTGGAAAAGGCCGGGCCCGGCCTGCGCCTGGGTGCGGCGGATGGTCCGCCGCTCGAGTTGCGCGCCCTGCCCTACGAACTCGTCGATGTCACCGCGTGAGGTGAACGTGCAGCACTGGTTCATCTACTACAAGCTCGACCGGCGCGACGCGGCCGACCTCGAGCCGCGGTTGCGGTCGATGCAGCGCGACGCCGCCGCGGGCGAGGTGCGGGCGCGGCTGATGCGGCGCGCCGATGGATCGGACGAGCGGGTGACGCTGATGGAGGTCTACGACGGCATTGCCGAACCGGCCGCGTTCGAGGGCAGGCTCGCGGCCGCCGTGCGTCGCGCCGGCCTGCCGCCGTCCCTGGTGGCGGAGCGGCGCATCGAACGGTTCGAGGAGCTATGAGCGTGCCGGGCCGCCCCAAACGCGAATGCTTCGAGCGTCAGCGAGAAGCAATCCGGATAAGCGTGCCGGGCCGCCCCAGGCGCTCACGCCGGATCCGGGGCGTCCCCTTCGGCACAGGAAGCCGCTGAAATGTGCCTTGCGGTCATCGCCTGGCAGTCGCACCCCGACTATCCGCTGGTGCTCGCCGCCAACCGCGACGAGTTCTACGCCCGCAGCACGCGGCCGGCGTCGTGGTGGGGGCAGAGCGTCGAACTGCTGGCCGGTCGCGACGAGGAGGCCGGCGGCACCTGGCTCGGCATTGCCCGCTCCGGTCGCATCGCCCTGCTCACCAATGTGCGCGCGCCGAGCGAGCGCAATCCGCACGCGCCTTCGCGCGGCACCATCGTCGTCTCGGCGCTGCAGAGCGCGGCTCCGGCCGGCGAGTGGCTGCGGTCGCAGGCACCGAAGCTGCAGGCGTTCAACGGTTTCAACCTGCTGGTGGCCGAAGCGGCACTGGCGGCGCGCAGCGTGCCGAGGCTGGTGTACTTCACCAACCGCCGCCGCGCCGGCCCGCGCCTGCTGGCGCCCGGCATCTACGGCCTGTCGAATGCCTTTCTCGACACGCCGTGGCCGAAGGTCGTCCGCGCCGTCGGCGGCTTCGCCTGCGCGCTCGCCCGTCGCGTCGATGCCGACGCGCTGCTGGCGCTGATGGCCGACCGGCAGCCCGTGCGCGACTCGGAACTGCCGTCGACCGGCGTTTCCCTCGATTGGGAGCGCGCCCTGGCGCCGATCCAGATCCGCGCCAACGGCTACGGCACCCGCTCGACCACGATCGTGACCGTGCGCCGCGACGGCGTGGTCAACTTCATCGAACGCAGCTTCGAGCCGGACTCGCCCGACGTCCATCGCGACCGGCACTTCGAGTTCACGCTCGGAAAGGCGCGGGTGCCGGCGCCGCGCGTCTCCGGCGCCCGCAAGCCCGGCTGAGCGAGGCGGCGACCGCTCAGAGTCTGCGCCGCATCAGGCGGTGCGGAATTCCGGCGTCGTCGTACTCGTCACCCTCGGCGGCAAAGCCGAAGCGCTCGTAGAACGGGATCGCGTGCGTCTGCGCGCTGAGCACGACCTCGCGGTCGCCGCGCAACCTCGCCGCGTCGACCAGCGCCCGCAGCAGCGACGCGCCGACTCCGCGGCCGCGCCACGGCTTCAGCACCGCCATGCGGCCGATGTGGCCGTCGGGCAGCAGCCGGCCGGTGCCGATGGCGCCACCGTCGGCATCGACCGCCAGCGCGTGCAGGCTCGGCGGATCGAATTCGTCGATCTCGATCTCCTCCGGCACCCGCTGCTCGTCGACGAACACGGCCCTCCGCACGGGCTCGGCGCGGCTGCGTAGCGCCTGCCACGTTCCGAGTTCGATCCGGAACGGTCCGTCCACGCGCCTCACCGGGCTCCCGTCTCGAAAGCGGCGATGCGACCGCGCAGTTCGTCGGGCCACGGCACCGGGGCGCCGCCGGCGTCGACGCAGACGTAGACGATCCGCGCCTCGACCAGCATCGAGTCGCCGGCGCCGGCGCGGAACATCGCCACTTCGAAGTCGGCGCTGCTGCGGCCGGTGCGGCCGATGCGGCCGCAGACGAGCAGTTCGTCGTCGTAACGCGCCGGCGCGTGGTACTCGAGGGTCGCCTTGCGCACGAAGGCGTCGACTCCCAGCGACGCGAAGCCGCCCGGATACGGCACTCCGATCGCGCGCCAGTACTCGGTGGCGCAGACATCGGCATAGGTGAGGTAGTGGCCGTTGAAGACCACGCCCTGCAGGTCGACCTCCGCCCAGCGCACGCGCAGCGGCACGCGGTGGCGGAAGCCGTCGCTGCCCACCCTAGCGCGCTCCCTTGGCCTGGTCGCCGGCGATCACCACGGTCATCCTCGACGGGTCGATGTGGCGGCGGATGGCGGCATTGACCTCGGCCGCGGTCAGCGAGCGGATGCGATCCTCGAACGCCAGGCTGAAGCTGGTGAAGGTGCGCCCCATTTCGAGGAAACCGGTCCAGGCGGAGGCGATCGTGGCGTCGGAGGAGCGGTTCAGCAGCCGCTCCTGCAGCATGCCGTTGCGCGCGTCCTCGACTTCCTTGTCGCTCAGGCCGTCCTTCAGCAGCCGGTCGAGTTCCTCGCGCACCGCCTGCTCGAAGCGGGCGACGTTCTGCGGCGCCACCAGGCCGGCAATGGCCCAGCTCGCGGCGCGATCGCGGCTGTTGACGTTCAAGCCCGACCAGGCGCCGTAGGAGATGCCGTCGCGCTGGCGGACCCGGTTGATGAGCCGGTTCGACAGCCCGGGGCCGCCGCCGAAGGCGTAGTTGGCGAGCGCGAGCGGCGCGTAGTCGGCGTCGTCGTCGCGCAGCGCCAGGTTGACGCGGGAGCGATAGAAGGCGTTCTCCTTGTCGGGCGTGTCGACGGCGATGCGGGCGGGCGCGATGTCGCGCGGCTCGGACAGCACCGGCGCGTAGGGCGCTTTCGAGGCCCAGCCGGCGAACAGCTCCCGGATCTGCGCCTCGGCCGCCCGGTCGTCGAAGTCGCCGACGACGGCGATCTCGCCGCGCGCCGTGCCCCAGAAGTCGGCGTGAAAGCGTTTCACCTCGTCGAGCGTGGCCGCCTCGACTGCCTTGATCCGGTCCTCGATCGGGATGTAGGCGCGTGGGTCGCCGCGCGGATAGGTGTCGAAGTGGCGCGCCAGCGCGTCGCGCGACCGCGGCTCGGGGTCCGACAGCTGCGTCTGCAGGCCGGTGATCGTCTCGCGCTTGAGCTGCTCGAACTCGTCGGCGGGGAAACTCGCCTCCCGCATCACGTGCGCCGCCAGCCGCAGCGCCTCCTGCAGGTTGGCGCGGTCGGTGCGGAAGCTGCGCACCGAACCCTGCATCTTCAGCCGCGTCATCTCGTCGGCGATCTGCTGGCGCGACAGCTTCGCGGTGCCGCGCATCACCATCGACTCGGCCAGCGACGACACCGCCGCCTTGCCGGTCAGGCTCTTCTCGTCGCCCCAGCGCGGGCGGATGACGACGTTGACGGTTTCGCCGCGGTTGCGCTTCGGCAGCAGGGCGACGTTCAGGTCGCCGATCGCAAGCCGGCGCGTGCGGGCATCGATGTTCTGCTGCGACGGGTCGAAGGCTTCGCCGGCGGCAGCGGCCGCGCGCGGCTTGAAGGCGGCGAGCATCGACGCCGCCGGCAGCGGCGCCGGAATCTCGGCCCGCTGCGGCGAATCCTCGGGGATGAACAGGCCGACGGTGCGGTTGTCGCGGCGGAAGTAACGCCCCGCCTCCGCCGCCACCGCCTCGGCCTTCACCGCCTCGATCTGGTCGCGGGCGAGGAAGAACAGCCGCCAGTCGCCGGCGGCGATGTACTCGGACAGCTGGACTCCGAACTGCTGCGGATCGGCGAGCGTGCGCTCGAAGCTGGTGGCGTTGTCGCGCCTCATGCGCGTCATCTCGTCTTCGGTCGGCGGCTGCCTGGTGAAGCCCGACTCGACGACCTCGAGCAGCCGGTCGCGCACGCGTTCGAGGGAATCACCCTGCTTGACCACGGCGCCGAAAATGGCGATGCCCGAGTCGCGCTGCGCGCTGGCCCAGCCGAAGACCTGCGCCGCCATCCCGGTGGCCACCAGCTCCCGGTGCAGGCGGCCGTTCGGCGTGTCGGCGAGGATGTCGACGGCGGCGCTCAGCGCCGCGCTGGAGTCCGACAGCAGCGACGGGATCCGGTAGCCGACCAGCACCAGCTGCACGTCGCCCTTGCGCCGGACGACGAAGCTGCGCTCGCCGTCCTGGGTCGGCTCCACCGTCCACAACACCGGCAGTTCACGCGACGGCCGCGGGATGGCGCCGAAAGTCCGCGCGATCAGCGCCAGCGTCTCGTCGACATCGAACCTGCCGGCGACGGTCAGCACCGCGTTGTCGGGCTGGTAGTACTGGCGATAGAACGCCTGCAGGTTCTCGATGCGCACGTTCTCGATGTCGCTGCGGTTGCCGATCGGCGCCTTGCCGTAGTTGTGCCAGTGGTAGGCGGCGGCCATCAGCCGCTGGTAGGTGACGCGGAACGGCTGGTTCTCGCCCATCTCGAACTCGTTGCGCACCACCGTCATCTCGGAGTCGAGATCCTTCCTGGCAATGAACGAGTTGACCATCGCGTCGGCCTTCCACTCCAGCGCCCAGCGCAGGTTGTCGTCGGTCGCCTGGAAGGTCGAGAAGTAGTTGGTGCGGTCGAACGATGTCGTGCCGTTGTTGCGGAAGCCGCGGCGGGCGAATTCCTTCTCGGGCGACGGATGGCTCTTCGAGCCCTTGAAGATCAGGTGCTCCAGCAGGTGCGCCATGCCGGTCTCGCCGTAGTTCTCGTGCCGCGAGCCGACCTTGTAGGTGACGTTGACCGTGACCGTCGGCTTCGACGGGTCGGGAAACAGCAGCACCTGCATGCCGTTGTCGAGCCGATACTCGGTCACGCCCTCGACCGAGGTGACCTGCCGCACGCCCTCAGGCAGGCTGCGCTGCTGGGCCTGCGCCGGCGGAAGAAAAGTCGCCGCGACCAGGCCGGCGGCAGCCAGCATCGCGCGCAAAGTGAAGCTGAGACTCATCGATGTCCTGTTCGGTGGTAACGGCACTGCCGCCGGCGTCGGCCGGGACAGGGCCGCGAATTGTGACACCGGCCTTCGACCGGGCCCGGCGCACAAAGTGCCGGCGGCGGCGCCGCGGTCCGCGGACCGGGGTCGAATTGGAGCATCGGCTCGAATGCGCCCTGCCGCCGGTCGGCCGCCGGGTGACGCTGGCACCGGAGCGCGGCGTGCCGCTCCTCAGGGCTCGTTGCCGGAAGCGGCCGAGTCCGGACGCGCCTGCGGTTTGCCGGCGTAGGGGTCGGCGGGCAACTGGCCGGCGAGCGCATGGTCGACCCGCTCGCGCACCGAGGGCAGGATCTGCGGATGGGTGAAGACGTAGAAGCGGCCGGCGCGGATCGCATCGAAGGTCTGCCGCGCCACCTGCGCCGCCGTCACGCGGCCGGAGGACACCGCCTTGTCGAGCGACGCCTGCGCCAGCCGCATCGATGCCGTCGGCGCCGCCGCAGCGGCGAGCCGTGATGGCCGGACCCGCTCCGAGCCGGCGATGCCGGTCGGCACGAAGGCCGGGCACAGGCAGCTGACGCCGATGCGGCTGCCGGCAAGCCTGAGGTCGTGATGCAGCGTCTCGCTCAGGGCGACGACGGCGTGCTTGGAGACGTTGTACACGCCCATCAGCGGCGGCGCGATCCAGCCGGCGATCGACGCCGTGTTGACGATGTGCGAAGGCTGGCCCTGCTTCTCCGCGGCGAGCATGCGCGGCACGAAGTGGCGCAGGCCGTTGACAGCGCCCATCAGATTCACGCCGAGCACCCACTGCCAGTCGGCCTCGCCGTGCTCCCACACGAAGCCGCCGCAGCCGACGCCGGCGTTGTTGAACAGCAGGTGCGCGGCGCCGTACTCGGCCATCGTGCGCTCGGCCAGGCGCTCGACCTCGGCCGAGACGGAGACGTCGGTCACCTCGCCGATGGCCGCCGCGCCCCGCGCCCGCAACTCGTCGACGACTTCGGTCAGTGCTCCCGCATCGACATCGGCCAGCGCCAGCTTCATGCCGAGGCCGGCGGCCAGACGCGCGAACTCGCGGCCGAAACCGCCGCCGGCGCCGGTGATGACCGCGACCCTGCCGGCGAAGTCCTGCATCACCGGGCGCCGCCGCGGAGGGCGGCGAGCGCAAGCGGGCGTGGCGCTTTCACCTCAGGCGAGCCTGACCAGCTGCTTGCCGAAGTTCTTGCCGGACAGCAGGCCGATGAACGCGGCCGGCGCGTTCTCGATGCCCTCGGCAATGGTCTCGCGGTAGCGGATCCGTCCGGCGGCAACGTGCTGCGACAGTTCCGCCAGCGCCTGCGGCCACAGCGGCATGTGCTCGGAGACGATGAAACCCTGCAGCTTCAGCCGGCTCACCAGGAACCAGGTCGGATTGCGGATCGGGATCGGCTCGCCGTTGTAGCCGGCGATCAGGCCGCACAGCGCAATGCGGCCGAAAGCGCTCATCCGCGGCAGCACCGCGTCGAGGATCGCGCCGCCGACGTTCTCGAAGTAGCCGTCGATGCCGTCGGGGCAATGCCGCTTCAGTGCCATGCCGACATCGATCGACTTGTAGTCGACGCAGGCGTCGAAGCCGAGCTCCTCGGTGACGTAACGGCACTTCTCCGGGCCGCCGGCGATGCCGACGGCGCGACAGCCGCCGATCCTCGCCAGCTGGCCGACGACGCCGCCGACAGCGCCGCTGGCGGCGGACACGACGATCGTCTCTCCCGCCTTCGGCTCGATGATCCGGTTCAAGCCGAACCACGCCGTCACCCCCGGCATTCCCACCGCGCCGAGGTAGGCCGACAGGGCGATGCGCGAGGTGTCGACCTTCAGCAGTCCCTTGCCGTCGGAGACGCCGTACTCCTGCCAGCCGAACATGCCGACCACCTGGTCGCCGGGGCCGAACTTGGCGTTTCGCGACTCGACCACCTCGCCGGCGGTGCCGCCGATCATGGTCTCGTTCAGCGGCTGCGCGGCGGCATAGTTGCGGCCCTCGTTCATCCGCCCGCGCATGTAGGGGTCGAGCGACAGCCAGCGGTTGCGCACCAGCACCTCGCCGTCGGCGAGCGGCGGCAGCGGCACCTCTTCGAGACGGAAGTTGGACGGCTCGACCGGGCCGCTGGGGCGGCTGGCGAGCACGATCCGGCGATTGATCACCATGGTTGGTCCCCTGCACTGGGCCGGCGAGCGGCTGCCGGCATGCCGGTCAGGTCTCGTAGTCCATGACGTGCCGCTCTGCGCGCACTGCGGCGATGAACGGCTTCATCGCCACGTGCCGCGGGTGGGACTGGTAGGCGTCGAGTGCGGACCGGTCGGCAAAGTCCGAGATCAGCAACACGTCGCCGGTCGCCTCCAGGCCGGGTTGCGCCAGCACCACCTCCCAGCGCAGCATGCCCGGAACAAGGCCGGCACACGAGTCGAGCAGCGCCTTCATCTTCGCCGCGTTGGCCTGCCGGTCGGCGCCCTCGGCGTGCGGCTTCAGCGTCCACATGACGACATGGCGGATCATCGCTGCCGTGGCCCCGGGTGTCAGCGCGCATCGAGCGGCCGGCCGCTCGCGGCGCGGTCCGCCAGCAGCGGCGCCGGCTGCCAGAAGGCGGAGTCGGCGCCGGGCAGGGCCCCGAAGCGCTGCATCGCCTCGACCACCTTGCGCAGGCCGACGCCGGCCTCGGCGTAGTACATCGGCCCGCCGCGCCAGGCCGGGAAGCCGTAGCCGGTCAGGTAGACGACGTCGATGTCGCTCGCCCGCTGGGCGATGCCTTCGCCGAGGATGCGCGCGCCTTCGTTGACCAGTGCGAAGACGCAGCGCTGCACGATCTCCTCGTCGCCGATCGGCCTGGGGGTGATGCCCAGCTCCCTGCGGTAGTTCTCGATCAGCGCCTCGATCTCCGGGTCGACCTGCGGCGTGCGGCTGCCGGCCTCGTAGCGGTACCAGCCCTTGCCGGTCTTCTGCCCCAGGCGGCCGAGCTCGACCACGCGATCGGCGATGCGCGGGTAGCGGACGTCGGGCTTTTCCCGGTAGCGGCGCTGGCGGATGGCGTAGCCGATGTCGAGCCCCGCCAGATCGCCGACGGCGAAGATGCCCATCGCCATGCCGAAGTCGGTGAGCGCGCGGTCGACCTGCTGCGGGCTGGCGCCCTCCTCCAGCAGGAACAGCGACTGGCGCACGTAGTGCTCCAGCATCCGGTTGCCGATGAAGCCGTCGCAGACGCCGGAGACCACCGCCACCTTCTTCAGCCTCCGGGCGAGCTTCATCACCGTCGCCAGCACGTCGGGCGCGGTGGCGGCGCCGCGCACCACCTCCAGCAGCCGCATCACGTTGGCCGGGCTGAAGAAGTGCATGCCGAGGACGTCGCCCGGCCTTCCCGTCGCGGCGGCGATGCGGTTGACGTCGAGGGTCGAGGTGTTGGTGGCGAGGATCGCGCCGCGCCTGGCCACCCGGTCGAGTTCGCGGAAGACCTTCTGCTTGATCTCGAGGTCCTCGAACACCGCCTCGATGACGAGGTCGGCCGCGCCGAGGTCCTCGTAGCGCAGCGTCGGCTTAAGCAGCGCCAGCCGCGATTCGACCTGCTGCGCCGTCAGCTTGCCCCTTGCTGCCGACGCCTCCCAGTTGCGGCGGCACATCGACAGGCCCTTGTCGAGCGCTTCCTGCGACATTTCGAGCACGGCCACCGGGATGCCGGCATTGGCGAAGCTCATGGCGATGCCGGCGCCCATGGTGCCGAAGCCGATCACCGCCGCCGAGTCGACCGGCCGCGTCGGCGTGTCCTCCGGCAGGCCGTTGATCCGGCCGGCCTGCCGTTCGGCGAAGAAGGCGTGGCGCAGCGCCTTCGACTGCTCCGAGACCACCAGTTCGAGGAAGGTCGCGCGCTCGATCCTGACCCCTTCCTCAAACGGCAGCCGCACCGCGGCCTCAACCGCATCGACGCACTTCAGCGGCGAGATCATGCCGCGCGCCTGCTTCGCCACCCGGGCCCGGGCAGCGGCGAAGAACGCGTCCGCCTCGACTCCGGGCGGCAGCAGCGCCCGCGCCGCGCGCAGGCGCGGATGGGTGCGGCGGCCGATCAGTTCCTGGGCGAAGTCGAGCACCCCCTGGAAGGTGTCGCCGGGGACGATGCGGTCGATCAGCCCCGCCTTCAGCGCCGCCTCGGCGCCGATCGGCTCGCCGGAGACGATCATGTTCAGCGCCGGCTCGGCGCCGATCGCCCGCGGCAGCCGCTGCGTGCCGCCGGCGCCGGGGATCAGGCCGAGCTTGACCTCGGGCAGTCCCATCGACGCGTTCGGTGTCGCCAGCCGGTAATGGCAGGCGAGCGACAGTTCCAGCCCGCCGCCCATGCAGACGCCGTTGATGGCGGCGATCACCGGCTTGCTGCTCGCCTCCACCATGTCGATCACCTGCAGCAGGTGCGGCTCGGCGGCCTGTGCCGGGGTGTTGAACTCGCGGATGTCGGCGCCGCCGGAGAACACCCTGTCGGTGCCGGTGACGACCACGACCTTCACCTTCGGGTCGTTGCGCGCCCGCTGCAGCCCGGCGGCAATTCCCTTGCGCACGGCCAGGTTCAGCCCGTTGACCGGCGGGTTGTCGATCTGCAGCACCGCCACCTCGCCCCGGCGCTCGAAATAGACCTTCATTGTTGTTGTCTCCCTCGCAGTTCCGTTCCGGTGGTCCCTTCACCGCCGCCTTCAGACCTCGAGCCACTCCTGCCGGATCAGCCGGTTGCCGCGCAACTGCTCCGGCGTGCCGTCGAAGACCATGTGGCCGTGCCCCATCACGTACAGCCGGTGCGAGACATCGAGGGCGATGGTCAGCTTCTGCTCGATCAGCAGCACCGAGATGCCGCGCCTCTGGAGCGCTCTGAGGAAATCGGCCACCAGCAGCACCAGTTTCGGCGCCAGCCCCTCGGTCGGCTCGTCGATGATGACGAGATCCGGATCGCCCATCATCGTACGGGCAAGCGTCAGCATTTGCTGCTCGCCGCCGGACAGAACCCCGGCCAGCGTCCGTTCGCGCTCGCGCAGCCTTGGGAACAGTTCGTACATGTCGGCGAAGCTCCACCGCCCCGGCCGCCGCCCCTTCAGCCCCAGGACGAGGTTCTCGGCAACCGTCAGGGTCGGAAAAATATCCCGGCTTTCAGGGACATAGCCGAGCCCGGCGGAGGCGATCCGGTAGGTCGGCCAGCCGGCCAGGTCGCGTCCCTTGAAGACCACTCGGCCGCTGCGGTCGACCAGCCCCATGATTGCCTTGGCCGTGGTCGAGCGGCCGACGCCGTTGCGGCCGAGCAGGCTGACGATCTCGCCTTGCCCCACCCGCAGGTCGACGCCGTGCAGGACATGGCTCTTGCCGTAATAGGCCTGCAGGTTCTCGACCACGAGCATCAGTGCGCCTCCGACGCCTGGCCGAGGTAGGCCTCCTTGACCCGCGGGTCGGCGCGGATCGCCTCCGGCCGGTCGCTGGCGATGATCTCGCCGTAGACCACCACCGAGATGCGGTCGGCCAGCCCGAAGACGACGCTCATGTCGTGCTCGACCATCACCAGCGTCCGGCCGGCGGTGACCTCGCGGATCAGGGCCACGACCCGCGCCGTCTCGCTGCGGCTCATGCCGGCGGTGGGTTCGTCGAGCAGGATCACGCCGGCGCCGCCGGCGATGGTGATGCCGATCTCCAGCGCCCGCTGCTCGGCGTAGGTGAGCAGGCCGGCCTGGATGTTGCGGCGCCGGCGCAGGCCGACGCGGTCGAGCAGTTCGCTGGCCCGTTCCTCGGCATCGGCGAGCCGGTTCAGGTTGCGCCAGAAGGCATAGCGGTAGCCGAGCGGCCACAGCACGGCGCAGCGCAGGTTCTCGAACACCGTGAGCCTGGGAAAGATGTTGGTGATCTGGAAGCTGCGCGCCAGGCCCATGCGGTTGATCTCGAACGGCTTGCGCCGGGTGATCGGCGCCCCGTGCAGCAGGATCTCGCCCGAATCGGCATGGAAGCGGCCGCTGACGAGATTGAACAGGGTCGACTTGCCGGCGCCGTTCGGGCCGATGATCGCGTGCCGTTCGCCGGCTTCGATCGTCAGGCTGACGCCGCGGATGATCTCGGTGCGGCCGAAGCGCTTGCGCACGTCGACCAGCTGCAGCGCCGGCGCGGTCACCGGTCCTCCTCCGGGTTGTCGCGGCGCCAGTCCTCGATCTCCAATGCGATCGCATCCCACTCGCGCGCGAAGACCCGGCGCATGTACTCGAAGGCGACCGCCGCCGCCGCCAGCAGCGCCACCGCGAACACCCAGGCTTCGGCGCGCCCGGTGTCGAAGGGAAAGCCGAACACCCGCACCGCCGGCGAGCCGCCGATACCGAGCGTGACGTGGTAGGTCATCTCGATCAGCAGCGCCACCGCCGCCGCCAGCGCCAGCCCGGTGCCGAGCACGCCGACGTACGGATCGCGCAGGCGGCCGAACTTGCCGAACTTCGCCACCCGCAGATTCAGCAGGATCAGGCTCGACAGTCCGCCCGGCGCGAACATCACCAGCAGCACGAAGAACACGCCGAGGTACAGGTGCCAGGCCGGCGTGTACTCGGACAGCGCGAAGGCGAAGAACACGAACACGATCGCCCCGAGGATGGGGCCGAAGAAGAACAGCACGCCGCCGATGAACGCCGCCAGCAGCACGCCGCCGGAGACCACCGCGTGCACGGCGCCGCTGCCCACGCTTTCGAGGTTGATCGCCGATAGGCCGCCGGAGACGCCAGCGAAGAATCCGGACAGCCACATCATCATCCAGCGCACGCGTCGGGCGTCGTAGCCGATGAACTCGGCCCGCTCCGGGTTGTCGCGCACGGCGTTGGCGATGCGCCCCAGCGGCGTCTGCGTCAGCGCGTACATGGCGATCATGCAGGCGAAGGTCCAGGCCGCGATCAGGTAATAGACCTGGATGTCGGGGCCGAAGGTGAGCCAGGCGATGCCGAGGAACGGTCCGCCGGCGGTGCGGTTGCCGCCGATGCCGGCCTCGCCGCCGAAGAAGCCGGGGAACATCAGCGAGGCGGCGAACACCATCTCACCGATCCCGAGCGAGATCATGGCGAAGGTGGTGCCGGCGCGTTTGGTCGTCAGCCAGCCGAAGACGACGCCGAATCCGAGCCCCGCGAGGCCGCCCACCAGCGGCAGCAGCGACACCGGAAACGCGAGTTCGCCCTTGCCGATCAGCGCCAGCGCGTGGATGGTGCAGTACGCGCCGAGGCCGGAGTACACCGCGTGGCCGAACGACAGCAGCCCGGTCTGTCCGAGCAGCATGTTGTACGACAGGGCGAAGATGATCATGATGCCCATCTGCGACAGCAGGGCGCGGGCAAAGCCGCTCGAAAAGACCTGCGGCGCGGCGATGAACACCACCGCCGTCAGGCCCCAGATCACCCAGCGGCCGAAGTTCAGCGGCTTGAAGCGCAGTTCGGCGAGGTCGGCCATCAGTGCCCGCCCGGCCCTCCGAAGGGCACTGAGCGCCCCCCCGGGGGGCAGCGAACGCAGTGAGCGTGGGGGCCGTCCATCAGTTCTCCCGCGTTCCCATCAGACCGCGCGGGCGGAAGATCAGGATCAGCACCAGCAGCAGGTAGGGCAGCACCGGCGCCACCTGCGCCACCGTCATGCTGAGCACCGGCCAGCCGAAGCTCTGCGGCGTCACCTCGGCGCCCAGCGACGACAGCAGGCCGGCCAGCGACGCGCCGCTGGTCTTGCCGAAGGCATCGATCAGCCCCAGCAGCCCCGAGGACACGAAGGCGCCGGCGAGCGAGCCGAGCCCGCCGAAGACGATGACCACGAACACGATCGCGCCGACGCTACCCGCCATGCCCGGCTCGGTGACGAAGGCATTGCCGCCGATCACGCCGGCCAGCCCCGCCAGGGCGCAGCCGGCGCCGAAGACGAGCATGAACACCCGCGGCACGTTGTGGCCGAGCGCCTCGACCATCTCCGGGTGCGTCAGCGCCGCCTGGATCACGAGCCCGGTACGGGTGCGCTTCAGCAGCAGCCACAGCGCGCCCAGCATCAGGATCGCCAGCGCCATCATGAACAGCCGGTACCGGGAGAAGGTGATGCCGGCCGCGGCCAGCCAGCCGACCGGGCCGTCGAGCGCCGCCGGCACCTGGTAGGGCACCGGCGCCCGGCCCCAGATCACCTGCACCAGTTCGAAGACGATGTACGACAGGCCGAAGGTGAACAGCAGCTCGGGCACATGGCCCCACTTGTGCACCCGGCGCAGGCCCCAGTGCTCGACCGCGGCGCCGAGCAGGCCGACCGCCGCCGGCGCCAGCAGCAGCGCCGCCCAGAAGCCGATCCAGGTCGAGATCTGGTAGGCGAGGTAGGCGCCGATCATGTAGAAGCTGGTGTGGGCGAAATTGAGCACGCCCATCATCGAGAAGATCAGCGTCAGCCCGGCGGCGAGCATGAACAGCAGCAGCCCGTAGCTGACGCCGTTCAGCAGCTGCACCAGGAACAGTTCGAGGGTCATCCGCCGTCGATGCGAAACCGGCCCGCTGACCGGGCCGGTGGTGTCGGGCTCGCTCGCGCCATCGCCGGCATGGCACCGGCGACGGCCGGCGCCGCTACGGCTTCGCCGGCCGCTGCATGTTGCAGGACGTCGGCGCCGAGGCGACGTAGGTCGGGATCGCCTTCTCGGTGCGGAAGCCGAAGCCGGTCTTCTCCGAGTCGAACTTCACCGCGCCGCCGGCCTTGGTGAAGGTGGAGACGAAAAGCGGCTGCTGCAGCTGATGGTCGGAGGCGCGCATCTCGATCTCGCCCATCGGCCCGTTGATCTTCATGCCCGACAGCGCGTGCGCCACCTTCAGCGGCTCGGCGCTGCCGCTGCGCCTGATCGCCTCGGCGAGCATGCTGACCGAGGTGACCGAGGCGAGCACGTACCACTCCTCGTTGAACTTCTTCTTGAAGTCGAGGTAGATCTGCTCGGCGCCGTTGTTCTCGACGTTCGGATGCCAGTAGGAGACCTGGCGCACGCGGTCGGCGCCAGAGGCGCCCATCGCCGTCGGTGTGCCGACGACGCCGGCGTAGTAGGTGTAGAAGTTGGCGGTCAGTCCGGCGTCGCGGGCGGCGCGGACGAACAGCACCAGGTCGGTGCCCCAGTTGCCGGTGATCACGGTGTCGGCGCCGGAGGCGCGGATCTTGGCGATGTACGGCGAGAAGTCGCGCACCTGCCCCAGCGGCACGAAGTCCTCGCCGGCGATCTTCACGTCGGGCCGCTTGCGCGCCAGCAAATCCTTGGCGTAGCGCGCCACCTGCTGGCCGAACGAATAGTTCTGGTTCAGCAGGTAAACGTTCCTGATCTCCGGCCTGCCCTTCATGTAGTCGGTCAACGCCTCCATCTTCATCTCGACGTTGGCGTCGAAGGCGAAGTGCCAGAAGCTGCACTTCGAGTTGGTAAGGTCGGGGTCGATGGCGGCGTAGTTCAGGAACACGATCGACTGGTTCGGATTGCGCTCGTTGTTGCGGCCGATCGCCTCCGACAGCGGGATCGCCACGTGCGAGCCCTGCCCCTGGACGACGTAGCGGATGCCCTGGTCGGTGATCGCCCGCAGCAGCGTCAGCGCTTCCTGCGGCGAACCCTTGGTGTCGAACGGCACGATCTCGAAGCGCACGCCGGCCCCGGCGAGCTGCTTCGCCGTCGCCATCTCCGCCGCCGCCTGGAAGTGCCTGAGGATGTTCTGGCCGACCGCCGCGAACGGCCCCGACAGCGGGTCGAGGTAGGCGATCTTCACCGTCTGCGCCGCCGGCGCGGCGCCCTTCGTCTGCGCCGGGGCGGTGCCGGTCGCCGCCGTCGCGGCCAGACCGAGCAGCAGCACCCGAGTCCAATGCGTCATGTCCGTCTCCCCGTGCCCCGTGATGAAGCGCGAGCAGAATACCGAAAGCGCCCGGCGGCGCAAGCAGCGTTATGCCGACGGCAGGTGATGGTCCCTGAACTGCTCGCGCAGCCGGTTCTTCAGCATCTTGCCGGTGGCGCCGAGCGGGATCGAATCGACGAAGGCGACGTCGTCGGGCACCTGCCACTTCGCCACCTTGCCCTCGTAGAAGGCGAGCAGCTCCTCGCGCGTGACCTCGGCGCCGGGCTTCTTCAGCACCACCAGCAGCGGCCGCTCGTCCCACTTCGGGTGCGGCACGGCGATGCAGGCTGCCATCGCCACCGCCGGGTGCGCCACCGCGATGTTCTCGATCTCGATCGAGCTGATCCACTCGCCGCCGGACTTGATCACG